>CAYQBZ010000126.1:269-8592 GCA_964415855.1 uncultured Rikenellaceae bacterium | reverse complement strand
GACCTCGATGGAAAATTCAACCTGTCGATTGCACCCGGCACTTACAACATCAAAATGTCTTTTATCTCATATGAGACAATAAATTTCAACGGTGTAAAAGTAACAGCCGGAGAGATTACCCTTTTAGACAATATTAAAATGAAATCCGCTACAATCGGACTTTCTGAGGTAGTCGTTTCCGCCAATATGGTCAGGAATACCGAAGGAGCAATAATGAGCATTAAAATGAATTCGCCTAATGTTATTGACGGTATCTCTTCTGTTAACTTCAAAAAAATGGGCGACTCTGATGCTGCTTCTTCAATGAAAAGGGTACCCGGCGTATCAGTTGAAAGTGGAAAATATGTATATGTAAGAGGCCTGGGAGATCGTTACACGAAGACGATACTGAACGGAGTTGATATTCCGGGGCTGGATCCTGACCGGAATACTTTGCAGATGGACATTTTCCCCACAACCCTGATTGATAATATCGTCGTACATAAATCATTTGATGCGGAACTGCCGGCTGATTTCACCGGAGGGGTAATCGATATCGGAATTCAGGATTTCCCGGATAAGAAAAAAGGTAATATTTCACTTGGTGCCGGTTATAATCCCGATTTTCACTTCAAGAGCGATTACCTGACATATCCCGGGGGAAAAACTGATTTCCTTGGTTTCGATGATGGAACCAGGAGGATTCCGGCTACCTCCAATATTCCATTCTTTACTGAAGTTGTAGGAGATCCATACGGGGAAAAAGGTTTACGCTTCAGGGAAATACTGGAGAGCTTTGGTCCCACAATGGCAGCGGTAAAACAAATGAGTTTCATGGATTACAGTATAGGAACATCATTCGGGAACCAGTTTGTCCTTAAGAAGGTTACAATAGGATACAACCTGGGATTTTCTTACAAAAACAATACTGAATATTTTAAGAAGGCAGAATATGGTCGATATGGATTGTCTGGCGATCCAACGGTAAGTGAGCTGGAGGTACGTGAATTCCAGGTTGGTGATTTTGGTGTAAGCAGCGTACTGTTAAGTGGTCTTGCCGGATTTGCAATAAAGACCAATCATTCCAAGTATCGCATCAATCTTCTCCACCTTCAGAATGGGGAATCAAAATCAGGTATATTCGATTATACAAGCTCCGACATGGGAAGTAATTTCCATGGGTACCAGCATAACCTGGAATACAGCCAGCGTTCTCTAACAAACCTTCTTATTGATGGGAAGCATTCGATAAATGGTTCCGACTGGGATATTGTATGGAAAATATCACCCACATATTCAAAGATTGATGATCCTGATGTGCGTTTTACACGATATATCGTGGAAGATGGCGGTGGTTTGGTTGTTGGTACGGAATCGGGATTTCCGGAGCGAATTTGGAGAGAACTATCGGAAAAAAACATTGCCGGCCTGGTCCATGTGGAAAAAGAATACACTTTCAGAGGTGAGAAGGCAAAACTAAATTTCGGAGGAGCCTATACTTACAAGGAACGTGATTTTGCAATCAGGAAATTCTCCCTTAATATCAGAAACGTTCCTTTATCAGGTAATCCCGATGACCTTTTCCTTCCGGAAAATCTCTGGCCATTAAATGGGACCTCGGTGACAAGAGGTACAACCTACGAGGCTAACTTCATACCCGTAAATCCCAACCAGTTCAATGCCAATTCCATGAATGCAGCTGCTTACGTTTCTACGGAACTTGAACTTGTTGATAATCTTAAGACTGTGCTGGGCTTAAGAGCTGAGAAATTTATCCAGCGCTATACCGGTCAGGATCAGCTTGGTTTAAATGTTCTTGACAACGATGAGGTCAGCAATCAACTTAATTTTTTCCCAACTCTGAACCTCATCTATAACCTGGCTGACAGGCAGAATATTCGTTTTTCATTTGCAAAGACAATTGCCCGGCCATCATTTAAAGAACTTTCGTATGCAGAAATCTCTGATCCGATAAGCAACCGGACCTTCATAGGCGGCTTGTTCCGCGATGCAAATGACGTTGCCGGAGTAGAATACTGGGATGGACACCTTGTTAGCTCAGACATATACAATTATGACCTTCGATGGGAGCTATTTCAGAATAATGGTCAGATGGTATCTGTCAGCGCATTCTACAAGAAGTTCATTAAACCTATAGAGATTGTACAATATGCCACAACCCAAAAAGGATCATTCCAGCCGCGGAATGTGGGAGACGGCGAGGTTTTAGGTGTTGAAACTGAATTCAGGGAAAACCTTCAGTTCCTGGGTGAAGCATTCAGGAATTTTAGTGTCACCTCAAACATTTCCGTTACCCGTTCAAGAATCGAACTCAGCCTAACTGAATATAACTCAAGAGTTGAAAACGCCAGGACAAATCAGACCATCGATAAATACAGGGTAATGGCAGGACAGGCACCATATATAATTAATTCCGGTATCTCCTTTATCGGCAGGGATGATGGATTCTGGAGCGGCTTTGAAGCCGGATTGTACTTCAATGTACAGGGAATTACTTTGCAGTACGTAGGTATAGCTGACCGTCCTGATATATACACCTTACCATTCCATAGCTTAAACTTTAATGCAAATAAAACCTTAGGTAAGGAAAAACGGACCCAGATCGGACTTAAGGTTGAGAACCTCCTGAATGACACAAAAGAGTCGGTATTCAAATCATTTAATGTTACCGATCCATTCTTTACGAAACTCGAACCGGGCATTACTTTCAACATTAAATTAAGCTATGCCTTGTTTTAGTAGTCTGGTTTTTTAATAAGATGGAGGCCCGTTTCACCTGAACGGGCCCTATTTGCGAAATAATATCCGGAGTAGTCACGGACTTGGAATACACGGCCGGTTTTGTAATTATAATGTAATATTTTTATTAATAAATTGCCCTTATATTTGCATTGATGTAATATCATTTATTATCAGATTATGAAACCCACACGTTTCAAAACAAACAGGAATGAAAATATATCCGTGTGGGTTACATGTGACCTTTAAAATCAAAACTATTTACACATGAAATACTAACAGAGAAATTATGGAACCCACGGAAAAGAGAATATTGATTGTGGATGATGAAGAGGATCTCTGTGAAATTCTTCAGTATAATCTCACCAATGAGGGTTACAAAACCGATATTGCTCACTCAGCCGAAGAGGCCCTGAAGAGATCACTCCACAACTATGACCTTCTGATGCTCGATGTTATGATGGGTCCTATGTCGGGTTTCAAATTTGCAGATAAGCTAAGGAAAGAGATGGATATTAACGTACCTGTCATTTTCCTTACTGCCAAAGATACCGAGAACGATGTACTTACGGGATTCAGTCTGGGCGCTGATGATTACATTACCAAGCCATTTTCCGTTAATGAACTGACTGCCAGGGTAAAAGCTGTACTTAAAAGATCTGCTTCTGACAAGGGAAAGACGCAGTCGTTGATCAAATTCGGCGAGATCCAGTTGGATACTGTAAGAAAAAGGCTCATCCTCAACGACGAGAAGGTAGAACTGACCAAAAAAGAGTATGAAATAATTAAGCTGCTTCTTGAGAATCAAAGCACAGTATTTTCAAGGGAAGATATTCTCATCAGGATATGGGGAGGCGATGTGATTGTTACTGACAGGACAGTTGACGTTAATATAACAAGGCTGAGGACAAAGCTTGGGAAATACGGGCAGAACCTGAAAAATAAGACCGGGTACGGTTATTTCTTCGAATTATAATGAATAATCCTGTTTAAAATGAGATTCAGGAACTCTTTCCGGAATAATCTCTTCTTATACTATTCAATTATCTTCCTGGTATTTACATCATTAATACTTGCATACCTCTATAAGAGAGAAAAAGACTACCGCATAGGGACTCTCAACGATGAATTATATAATATAACCAGGATAACAGATTCATATATCCGGTCAAACTCAATATACGAAAAAACAAATTACATAATAATTGATTCCCTCGTCAGGCTATTGCCACAGTCAAATCTTCGTATCACTATTGTCAGTCCTGAAGGTGTTGTTCTGTATGACAGTTATGTTCATGACTGGCAGACAATGGAAAATCATAAGAACAGGCCAGAAATTGCGGAATCATTAAACGCTGATTTCGGAACATCGATAAGGAGCTCAGGGACCACCGGCCAGGATTATTATTACTATGCAAAATATTACACCAGATACTATATACGTGCAGCTATTGTTTACGATGTCAGGGTGGTGAATTTCCTTGCTGCAAAGAAAATGTTCCTGTTCATAATATTCCTGGCTTTTATTATGATATGGTCAGTAATGCTTATTATAACCAGCAGGTTCAGCGAGTCCATAACGAAGCTTAAGGATTTTGCACTGCGGGTAAGTAATAATGAACCTTTTGATTTTGACTCTAAATTCCCGAAGAATGAGATTGGATTCATAGGAGAAGAAATTCTGGAGATATATAATAACCTGCTGAATACTAAAAACGAACTTGCAAATGAAAAGGAGAAACTATTCAGCCATCTTGATGCTTTAAACGAAGGTGTGGCCTTTTTCTCAAACGACAGGACAAAGATCCTGAACAATGAACATTTCATCCAGCTTATGAATATGATCTCGGGCGATCTCAAGATCTTTACCACCAACTTTTTCGAAATACCTGAATTTAATGAAGTTATAGAATTCATAAATCAGTGCTCCGGGATGGAAATTATTTCTCACGACCTCCCAAAGCTGGAATATCAGATTGCAAAGGACGGGAGATTTTTCCGGGTACAATGTGTGATATTTACCGACAAAAGCTTTGAGATTATCCTTAGCGATGTTACAAAAATAGGGAAGAACAAGCTTATCAAGCAGCAGATGACATCAAATATTGCACACGAGTTAAAAACGCCGGTCTCCTCAGTCAAGGCGTATATTGAAACGCTTATCAACGATCCTGATATGGAGCTGAAGAAAAAGGTATATTTCCTGAATAAGGCACTGGCTCAGACCGACAGATTAACAGAACTTATTAATGATATTGTGGTACTGAACAAGATTGAAGAGGCCAGAACATCATACCATATTGAAAAAATAAAGATCAAGAAAGTAATAAAAGAAGTCCGGGATAACTTCCTGTCATCTTTCGAAGCAAAAAATATTAAGATAGAAATAAATTTGAATGAGAAGGTGGTTGTCAAAGGGAACAAGTCACTCATTCTTTCAGTCTTCCAGAATCTTATGGAAAATGCAATCAACTATGCCGGAGATAATGCAGTCATAAGCATTTTTGTATATAATGAAGATAAGAAATACTACTATTTTTCCTTTTCCGATAATGGTGTCGGAATTCCTGAAGAACATCTGAACAGGGTATTTGAGAGGTTTTACAGGATAGACTCCGGAAGATCGAGGAAAAGCGGCGGGACAGGACTTGGCCTGGCAATAGTGAAGAATGCAATTCTGCTTCATAAAGGGGATATCTCTGTAAGAAACAAAGCAGGCGGCGGAACGGAATTCCTTTTCTCCCTTCCGAAATAACTATATAAGATAATTATGGAAAACAGATGGTTACATTGGGTATCTGAACTTCAGTCAATAGCTCAGGCCGGACTTACGTTTACTGATAACCAGTACGATATTGACAGGTATTCGAGGATAAGAGACCTGACAGTTGAAATACTGCACCGGTACACTGAAACTGATCATAACAAGATACGCGACCTTTTTGCCAGTGAGTCGGGCTACCAGACACCTAAAGTCGATATACGTGCAGCAGTTTTTAAAAATGAAAAAATACTTATGGTAAGAGAAAAAATTGACGGGGCCTGGTCATTACCGGGAGGCTGGGCCGATGTAAACACTTCAGTCAGTGAATCAGCTGCAAGGGAATGCCTTGAAGAGGCTGGTGCCCTAGTGAAACCAAAAAGGATAATTGCAATTCACCTGGCAAACAAACACAATAATCCATCATTTGTATATACCATTTATAAAATAATTGTTGAGTGTGAACTCATTGAATATAAATTCAAAGATAATACGGAAACTCTTGATTCAGGCTTCTTTGATCTGAATGAACTGCCTGTACTTTCGTATGAACGTATTACACCCGAACAGATAAAATTGTGCTTCGACGCAAAAAAATATAAGATTTTCGAGCCGGTCTTTGATTAAAAAGAGTTAATTTCATTTCCCGGGAACAGTAGCAGGATTTCCTGGAAAGCCTGAATACTCCTTTGGGCACCTTTGTGCCTGTTACGTAATCCCAATGTTACTCTGTTTTTACCTAATAACTAGTTCAAATAATTATGAAGTCATTTATCAAATCAAGCCTGATTGTTTTTTTGCTGTCGATTTTTACAGTCATTATTAATGCACAGACAAAGAATCCGGTAACAACAGGTAAAGAGAAAGCAGCTCTTTTCGCAAGGCAAAGCCAAATGCTGGCCACATCGCCATATAAGGATATGCAATGGCAATACATAGGGCCTACAAATATCAGTGGCCGCTGTACCGATGTGGAGGCTGTCTCACCGCGCGGAAAGAACTATACGATATGGATAGGATCCGCAACAGGTGGTGTCTGGAAGTCAACAAATGAAGGCACTACTTTTGAACCTGTCTTTGAGGATATGCCAACCGCCTCAACAGGCGACATAGCTATCGATCCGAATAACCCGGATGTTGTATGGGTGGGTACCGGTGAGGCCAACATATTCAGAAGTTCCAATTCGGGCTGCGGTGTTTTCATGACCAACGATGGAGGCAAGACATGGAACCTTATGGGACTCGAAAACACCTTTACCATAGGACGGATAAGGGTCAATCCGAAAAATTCAAATATTGTCTATGTTGCCGCAACAGGTCATGAATGGACACCTAATGAAGATCGTGGCCTGTTCAAAACTACCGACGGTGGTAAAACATGGACCAAAATACTTTATATTGATGAAAACACAGGCGTATTCGACCTGGTACTCGATCCTAAAGATCCAAACACCATTTACTGCACAACATGGGAAAGGATACGCCAGAAGTGGAACGATCCCAGAACGTATGAGTCCACAAAGAATAATGGTATCTGGAAATCAACTGACGGAGGGAAGAGCTGGAAAAAAATAATCAGCGGCTTACCGGCTCCCAATAAACTTGGCCGTATCGGGATCGATATTGCCAGGTCGAATCCAAAAGTGATCTATGCATATGTCGATAATTATGAAGTGGCCTATGCTGCCAAACCGGGAGAAATGGATTCTTATGGCCGGCAAAGGCAGGATGTCATAAAAGGAGCCACAGTCTTCAGGTCGGATAATGCGGGAGAGACATGGAAACAGGTAAGCGGTCTGACTCCTGAACAAAAAACATTTATGGAGCGACATTCAGCTACTTACGGATGGGTGTTTGGCCAGATAAGGGTCGATCCTAACGATGAAAATACTGTATACACTATGGGACTCCGGCTTAACAGGTCCACTGACGGAGGAAAGACATTTGAATCCCTCAGGGGACAGCATGTCGACCAGCACGGCTTATGGATCGATCCGGATAATTCCAACTACCTGCTTAACGTCCAGGACGGCGGACTGGCAATCTCCTACGACAAAGGCACAAACTGGAAAATTCCTATCGTAGAGCTTCCCCTGGCACAATTCTTTAACCTGAGTTATGATCTGAGCACACCTTTCAGGGTATTTGGTTCAATACAGGATCATGGCAGTTATTATGGAGTTGTTGACATTTCAAGAGGGCGCGACAGGGTGCCGGTCAACGAATTCGACGGCATACTTGGTGGTGAGGGAACTTCCCACTCGATGAACCTGGTTGACAATAACACTATTTATGCCAGCAACTTTTATGGCTCACTGGCACGTGCCGAGATGGATTCTCCAGGGAGTACCAAGAACCTCATGCCGGAATTGTTGCCGGGAGAGGCTCCGTTGAGAGGACAATGGGTAGCCCCTACCCTTGTATCTCCTCACAATCCTGACATAATCTACCATGGGATGCAATACCTTATGAGGTCAAAAGACAGGGGTGATACCTGGGAATTCATCAGCCCTGATCTTACATATAATGATCCGAAAAAGATGGGAGATATAAGCTATCAGACAATATCAGTGTTTGATGAATCTCCCCTCAGATACGGTTTACTCTATGTGGGTACTGATGATGGACGGATCTGGAGAACAAAGGATGGCGGGAAAAACTGGACAGAGATCAGGAATGGTGCCGTACCCGTAAGATTTGTATCAAGGATAATTGCATCAAAATACGATATCGGCACTGTTTATATGACACAGACAGGGAGAAGGGATGATGATTTCCAGGTATACATCTGGAAATCAACCGATTTTGGCGATACATGGACTG
>CAYQBZ010000126.1:0-259 GCA_964415855.1 uncultured Rikenellaceae bacterium | reverse complement strand
GACCCGGTGAATCAGAATATCCTTTATGCTGGTACCGACGGAGGAGTGTTTATAACAAAGGATGGAGGGAAGAAGTGGGATCTCCTCGGTGATCTGCCTTTTGCATATGTTCACGACCTGCAGGTGCATCCGCGTGACAATATGATAATTATCGGAACGCACGGACGCGGAGTATGGGTAATAGATGCAAATCCGATAAATGAGAAGGATAAGCGAAGGAGTTTCCGGAATTTTGGTGAACCCCTTGAATAGCGTTATA
>CAYQBZ010000125.1:0-8598 GCA_964415855.1 uncultured Rikenellaceae bacterium | reverse complement strand
GGGCAATAAAATATGGTGTTCTGGATGGAGACAAGTCCAGGCTCACCCTCCTGAACAACTGGGAAGCCACCGGTTTCCGGTTTGATGAAAAACAACTCGCAGGCATCATCGACAACACCAAAACGATGGGTCTCGACCTTTTCCTTCTCGACGACGGCTGGTTTGGCAACAAATATCCGAGGAACAATGACCGTGCAGGCCTTGGTGACTGGCAGGAAAACAAGGCAAAGCTGCCTGACGGATTAGGTTATCTGGTTAAAAAAGCTGATAGCGCAGGAGTAAAATTCGGTATCTGGCTCGAACCGGAAATGGTTAATCCCAGGAGTGAACTCTACGAGAATCATCTTGACTGGGTTCTCAGGCTTCCAAACCGCCCGGAGACCTACTACAGGAACCAACTGGTGCTCGACCTGTCAAATCCTGCTGTACAGGACTTCGTATATAATACCGTAGATGGCGTACTGACAAGATCCCGGGGCATTGCATTTATCAAATGGGATTGCAATTCGATGATGACAAGCTTCTATTCAGCTTATCTTAAGGACAGGCAGTCCAATCTTTTTATTGACTATGTAAACGGACTCTACAGTGTGCTCGACCGCCTGAGAAAGAAATACCCCCATCTGCCCATAATGGTCTGCTCAGGAGGAGGAGCAAGAGTAGATTACGGAGCTCTTCGTTATTTTACAGAATTCTGGCCAAGCGATAACACCGATGCCCTGGAGAGGGTATATATACAATGGGGTTACTCATACTTCTTTCCGGCTATCGCAGTGTGTAATCATGTTACATCAATGGGGAATCAGTCTCTTAAATTCAGAACCGATGTGGCAATGATGGGGAAAATGGGTTACGATATCAGGGTTAATGATCTTACGGAGGCTGAGCTGAAATTCAGTCAGGAAGCAATCGTAACATACAACAGGATCAAAGAATTAATTTGGAAAGCTGATCTTTACAGGCTTATCTCACCGTACGAAGAGAACCGTGCAGCCCTTATGTATGTTAGCAGCGACAAGAGCAAAGCCCTTCTTTTTGCTTACACTCTAAATGTAAGGAGAGGTGAGACATTTACCAGCATAAAGCTCAGGGGGCTCGATCCCGGCAATACTTACAAACTCCAGGAACTGAATATATATAACGAAGGAGGAAGGCGCTTCAGGGGTCCGTCTGAAAGCGGAAAGAGCTATACAGGCAATTACCTGATGAATGTAGGATTAAATATCAGTTCATCGTCGTCACTGACGAGTGCAGTGTATGAGATAACTGAATAATTGAAAAAATCTGCGTGTAAGGCCAAGTCGCGACCTGGCCTTTCTCATATCCCGCCTTAAGATTGTTTTTCTTTCAGCCCGAATGGTAAGGAAACAGGTTCTGATGCTGTCTGTATACCTGAGGCCACTTCAGGTATTATACCCATTCTGGCATATATAGGCTGAACGAGTGGCTTAAGTACCGGCAACTTACTCAGGAAAAACAGGGCTCCCAATATAGTTGCGGTACCACCTATCATAATTGTTACCGGAGTTCCGATTGTCTTGGCAAGAAACCCGGCCAGAAGACTGCCAAAAGGAGCAGTGCCTATTATTGACATAGTATAGAAGCTCATTACCCTGCCTCGCTTATCGTCGTCGGTAATGGTCTGAAGAACAGTGTTGCTTGCGGCATTTTGCATCATCAAACCCATTCCCAGGAATACCATCAGCAGCAGTGATACACCAAAGATCCTGGTAAATGACAATATTACGAGGCTGCTTCCGAAAAGCAGGGATGCTGCGGGTATGATCCTTCCCAGCTTAAGAACCTTTTCCCTCGAAGCAAGGAAGAGTGCTCCCAGCAATGCACCAAAGCCTGCGGCACCCATAAGGAATCCGTAAGTATGCGAGTCGCCCAGCAGGATCTCTTTCGCAAAAACCGGCATAAGGACCGAATATGACATGCCCATAAGGCTTGAAATACTCAGCAGGATAATTATATATTTGATAGGAGGAAAACCAAAGATGTAGCTGAGGCCCTCGTGCATTTCCTTAAGAATATGTGATTCCTTCCTTACGGCTGGTTTCAGTTTTAGTTTCATCATTAGTAACGAACCTATCACAAACAGGTAACTTATTCCGTTAATAAGGAAACAAATTCCCTCATTTGTGGTTGCCAGCACAACACCGGCAATGGAGGGACCTACTAGCCTGGCTCCGTTAAACATGAGCGAATTAAGTGCAATTGCATTACCCAGGTGTTCCTTCCTTTCAACCATATCAATTACAAACGACTGGCGCGATGGCACATCAAAGGCACTGGTACAACCAAATAACACACTTAAGACAATAATGTGCCATATCTCGACTAATCCGGTCAGACACAGAACTGCCAGGATAAAGGCCTGAAGAGATGATATAAGCTGTGTAATAAGTAATACATGGTACCTGTTCCACCGGTCTGTCAGCACCCCGGCTACAGGCGATAATAAAAAGATAGGTACCTGCCCTGCAAAACCGACCACCCCCAGAAGCAGGGCTGAACCGGTCATGTGATAGACCAGCCAGGGCATAGCTATCCGTTGCATCCATGTACCGGTCAGTGAGATGCTCTGTCCGCTAAAGAACAGGCGATAATTCCTGTACTGCAGGGAACGGAATATTATATTAAATCTGGCTCTCTTCTTCCCGGACAAAACCCTGTTCATCGGTTTTTTCCCATAAAAGTACTAATAATAGGGGTTTTTATGAAAATTTGACCACGGGTTACACAGAGTATCACGGAGAAGGCACTGAAAAATTCTCTCCGTGTAACCCCGTGTTCTCAGTGGTGAAAAATCAAACCACGGATTGCACAGAGTATCACAGAGAAGATACAGACTACAACTTAGGTTCGAAACTGTTTCAGCAATGGGAATATAATAGTTCTATTATTTTATAGGAGCAATATCCATTACATAAAACGAGTCCGGTTTCATGGTACGTTTTGGTCCTGGATTATCAGCTGTTGCTGCAGGAGCATCATCATATTCTGCAGTAGGCATATATATATGATGAGTTTTTGTATCTAATGCTAAAGTTCTTGCCCCCGATGCTGTCGGGATATTTTCAAGGACCCTGAAACTGTCTTTATTTACTTCCTGAACAACAGTCATTGTATCTTCACCATTTGAGCTGAAGGCCCTTTTCATTTGCGGATCAAACTTAACTCCATCGCATCGGTCACCGATCGGCAAATCTGCCACTATATGGCCATCTGTGGCATCAACAACCATCATCAGCCTGTTACTGCACACAGCAAAAAGACGATGAGTCTCATTGTCGAGTGCCAGGCCACTAGCTTCTTCCCCCGGTGCAATAGGCCACGATTTTTCCACTTTCATCGACTTAACATCTATTACAGAGATAAGGCTCTTATCCTCAATATTCACATATAATTTCCCCGTCCCGTCCGAGACCGGAAATTCAGGTTCCCCTGCCAGGGCTATTGTCCCAAGAACCTGATTTGTAACAACATCCAGAACAGTGGCATTGGAAGTCCTGCCATTGAAAACGAATACTCTTCCGGAAAACCGGTCATACATAATGGCAACCGGATTATTCCTTCCGTCATAAATAATTCCCGGGTAACCCGGTCCCTCCATGTTAATCCGGGACCTCTGTGGTGAAAAAATAAGAGGTCATATTATTCCAAGTAAATACAATACAGCTATTGCAATAATTGTCAGGGAGGAGACCCCGATCGGGAACCACACGGGAGCTATCCAGGGTTTAGGAATAAGAAACAAAACGTCGATAGTCGTAAGTTTCGGAGGCCATTTGATTAGGATATACAATGACAAGTAGTAAAAAAGATCCCAGAATGCAAATGTCCAGAGGAAAAATACTCCCCTTTCCGCCCACGATCCCCCGACGAGATAAGCCAGCACTACCAGCATTATTATAGTCGCTGCTTCCCGTGTCATTTCAATCTTATAATAACGGACAGGGAATTTCTCAAGTGACTCCTTATTCGATTCTGAATCGATCATACCCAGGGCTTTTCTCAGGTATACAACAACCACACCCTCGAAGTGCGCCATTGCAATCCCGAAAAGAGCCAGCAGCATCAGTTTCATTAACATATCTGACAATAATCAATATTCAACAGATCAGCTAATTTACGAATTTTCTCAGAGATATGACCTGTCCCAATAGCACAATGATGCGATGGTCCGGCTTTTGACCAGCTATCGATGAACTCCCTTGCCGGAAGCTGAAATTTATACCGGCTGTTAGTATTGGCTATCTGCAGCGTCGGCCCTTCTACTGAATGCCCCTGGGCTGTCAGCAGCGTAACCTTGCCATTTTTCCCCTGGCAAACTGACAGTAATGTAACCGGACCGTTCTTAACTTTCATCTGAATTGATAATCCTTTTCCCGGCTTGCCATGAAAAACAGGAAGCGGCACCAGGCCTGTATTCACTTCTGAAATCTTAATATGGGCCGGACCGTCATGACCCATTGGAATTATATCCTCATTAAAATCCATCCCATAGAATTCAGAGAATGATCCTCCAGAACCAAATGTATCCATTATCTTCATTGCCAGGGCATTCTTGATTTCGCATTCCCCGGCCACAGGGATATTCCGGCGTATGTCACTTCACTTCCCGCATGTTCCAGGCGTGCTTTGATCCTCGACTGAAACAATCCCAGCTTTTCCAGCAATCCATCAAACTGTGACCAGTAGCTATCAAGTCCTATTCCAAATAGTCCGATTTTAATAGTGTTCTTCATGATGCTATCTGTTTTATGACATTATCCAAATATTCCAGTTTTTGATTATTTTAAACTAATTGTTAACAAATCTAACTATTGCACTTCATTTCTTTGTGTTACTTTGTATTACCTTTCCATTCTTTTATTAAATATGTTTAAGACCTTACTTCTTATTGGCACCGGAGGATTCATTGGCAGTATATCGCGATTTCTTGCTTCCAAGGCCATCCAGGACAATTTCCCTACGGTTTTTCCTTATGGTACTTTCCTTGTGAATATATCCGGTTGTTTCCTTATCGGGCTTATCTATGGCCTGTCTGAAAGGAGCACCCTGTTCAGTTCAGGCTGGAAAATGTTCCTGGCTGTTGGCTTCTGCGGGGGATTCACGACATTCTCCACATTCGCCAATGAAAACCTTGCAATGCTGCGCGACGGAGATTTTTTCCACTTCATGGTCTATACCGGGCTTAGTGTTTTCCTGAGTATTGGGGCAGCTCTCTGCGGCATATTAATTACCAAAATATTATAAGAAGATGAAACAGGACGATAAAGCCAAAAGGCTGAGGATCTATATCAGTTCAACTGATAAGCTGAAACATACGCCACTTTACGAGGTAATAATATTTGCTGCCCGAAGGTATGGTATTGCCGGGGCAACAGTCCTGAAGGGAATTATGGGATTCGGAGCCAGCAGTGAGATATACACCAACAAACTTTGGGAGATCTCGGAAAAATTGCCTCTGATAGTCGAGATAATAGATGAACCTCATAAGATAGATACATTCTTTGAATCAATAAGACCCTACTTCGAAAAGATAGGGAAAGGACATATAATTACAATTGATGAAACAATAATAATGATGCACAGAACCGGCAGGAAAAAATGATCCCCTGAATTATTTTGTCTCTTTCTGGTATACTCTTACATAATCAACCTCATAGCTTAACGGGAATTCGGCTGTTGACGGATCACCACCATTACCTCCAAGGGCAAGGTTCAGCAGAATATAATGTGGCTGCATGAAAGGATTTATCCCGTCAGGATTTACCGTTTCCCCGAGTGAAGTTGAATTTATGAGCCTGTCATCAATATAAAGTGATATCGAATTCTCGTCCCAGTCCATTCTCCAGATATGAAATTTCTTCACCCAATCAGGATCCCTCCATGTAAAATCGGAGAGCGGAGGTTTTTCACTGTCCCACTTTGCCGAGCTTCGCTGGTTACTTCCCCAGGCAACGTTTGCAAGGATAGTAGGCACGCCTTTTATCCTGTAAAATTCCATTATATCTATTTCACCGTTAGACGGCCAGCGGCCCCCTGTTCCAAGGGTCCAAATTGCAGGCCATGAACCCATTGAAGTATCGATACGGGCACGTATCTCAAACCTGCCGTACTGCCACTGTTTGTGCCCGCGGGTCTGGATGCTGGAAGATGTATATTCCGCATATTCCCTGCTTCTCCTCCAGTCAGTGGCCCCTGCCGTGTAACCCGGATTCGGCAGCTTCTCACGTCTACCTTCAATAACAAGAAGTCCTCCTTTACAAAAAGCATTCTCCTCCTGGTACCATTGCAGCTCCTGGTTTCTTACAAAACCCCTTTCATACCTCCAGGCCGATGTATCCGGTTTTCCGTCTGTGTTAAACTCATCATTCCAGACAAGCTTCATGCCACTAACGGACCGTGGTGAGGAAAAATCCGGCTTAAGCGGATCAGCCTGGCCATAAACAGTTATTGCAAAGAAAAGTCCTGCAAAGAATACAAAAGAGGTTGTTATTTTTTTCATAATTGGGCAAGGTTTAAACGTAATTCAGATACAATAATATTTTCAGCAACAGCTACCCTTCTGACCGGAGCAACCACAGGCCGGTTCTGAATTCGTCAGTGCCCCTGTTATAATAGCAGTGGCACAGCCCACCCCTGAATTAACAGTTATTGCTTCCACAGGGCAGTTAAGCTGGCATGCGCCGCATTCCATGCAACGATCAAATCCTGTAATATGGGCTTTCTTACCGTACAGTTCAAATACTTCATGCGGACAAACCTTAAGGCACATACCGCAGCCATTGCATGTCTCCTCACATAACTTCAGGGTTACAACATCCGCCAGATATACAAGATCTTTCATATCCTTTATTGATTTAATTTCCCAACAATCTGTAAAACAATTCCGGTTATTGCAAACACTATCTGTACCGGGACAGCGGTTCTCATCTCTTTTTTTACTCCGGAAAGTGAAGTATAGGTTGATGAACCAGTGAAATTCATTGCCAGGAATGATGAAACTGCATTAATAATGAAAAACCATGAAAGTGTTTCATAAATATTTTTTCCTGTGAAATTAAAAAAAAGAAGTACAAGAAAAACCAATGTTCCTGAATAGAAGCCCTTCACGGAGAATCGCCTTGACGGTAACCAGGGAAGCATAATTGGCGTAAGTACTATGCCCGAGCAATATGCAAGAAAAATGTTAACTAATGAGTGTATACTCTTATTTATCAAACCGTTATAATGAAATCCATTCCTGCTTGTTCCTGATATTAGCAGGATTGCGGCCATTGCTCCTGACAGAAGGTATTTTCCATATATGAAATCATTCGGGATAAGCTTCACCCTGTCCCTGAATCCGAATTTGACTTTCCTCATATCTTTATCGGCCCGGTAGCCATTGCTGATAAATTTATTGATATCAGAGGCTCTTACAGGACCATAATGAACATTGAAACCTGTCTCTTCCTTAACTTTATGGGCAGCAACTCCTGTAGCACCAAGCTGAGGGACAATTATCCTCCTGTGGGAAACAAGCTTTTCAACAGAATACTGCTTTATCCTTGAAACCAATTCCTGTGTGCCGAATGTGCCTTTCCCGGCTGCACACCAGACATTTATCCCTCTTGTATCCAGTACCAGTATCCATCCGTCTATACTTTCAAGGTTTTTACGAAGTGTATCAAATGAAAGTTTATAGTTGGCAGTTACAAAAATATCGGAAGACGGGCCCGGTGTTCCTATTGCATAGAGGCCGGGATTTACTCTGTATTTGTTCCGGTTAATACCCCAGCGCACCATTACCGCACCAAGGTAATCCGATGTATCAAGTATTGCCGATACCTTTGGAACAGAGGTGCCGGAGTCAGGAACCGGATAAGACTGTAATGGTGTTTTCATGTCAGGTTAAATGGTTTCTGAAGAAATTATAAAAGGCTACCCTTATATTATCCCTGGTCCTGCGGAATTCATCAAGAACCTCCTCATCAGTACCCTTAAATTCTGATGGATCTTCGAAACCTATATGCAACTTGTTTTTAACGCTGCCTGTGAAGTGTGGACATGACTCCCTGGCACTGTCACACACTGTTATTACATAGTCCCATTGTTCATTGAGGTATTCATCCACTGATCTGGGAATATGGTTGCTAATGTCAATGCCTATCTCTGCCATAACCTTCACAGCTTTACGGCTTACTGTCGATGCCGGTCGGGTTCCCGCCGAACAGACTTTAATCTTACTGTCAAACGATTGCAGGAATCCATGGGCCATCTGGCTCCGGCAGCTATTGCCGGTACATAGTATCAATACCTTCATATATATATTAACGCTTAACGAAAATATCAAAAAGATCCCTCCCTCCTTCCATGATTCGGGATTAATACAATGCCATATATACAGCGGGTCCATCTCTCCCCGGACAGGAGCTGCATCTATCATATGTTGCGATAATGTAAAATGTTCAATGAGAAGCTCCGCCGCCATATCCAAGCTGTAATAACATCTGTAGGATCTCAGCCTAGTTCTTTATGCAACGAACGGAATACTTATTGGATTTTTCTGTCCCGTGTATATCTTCAATATCCTCTTTCCTC
>CAYQBZ010000124.1:0-8605 GCA_964415855.1 uncultured Rikenellaceae bacterium | reverse complement strand
AAACTCTGTTGTTTCGTTTATTATTTCTAACATAGTCAACTATCAGATTATCAAACTCGTCCCTGTCGTCGTTTAGGAAATGTATCCCTACAGGGATATAGAAAAATGCCGATCTGGCCGGTTCTGCAATATTAGTAAATTCGCGTAACCTGACAGCATCTTTTTCCGTTGTGACCAGATACTTGTCCTTGGCCTGCAGATCGTTATAAGCTTTAATTACACGGTCAATATCTTGTTCCCTGAAATTGTAGTGGTCTGGGAAGGTTATGTGAACTACCTCGCCGGCTGTTTTCCTCAGGTGCTCTTTAAGTGCAAGAGGATGGGCTATCCCGGTAATGAGGACAATACCTGAGTCTTTAAAGATTGATATGTCCGGTGGAGAAACAACAGGATCAGCATTCTCAAATACAGGCAGAGGATCTGCATAGGTAAGCGTTGTAAAATACAGGTTCTGGTAAGGGGCCTTATCGACCTCTTTTACGATAAGGCGCCTCTGAATAGGTGAAAGATCTTCAGGTGATTTGGTGATAAGTATTATATCAGCCCTTCTCATATTTGATATGCTCTCCCTGAGATTCCCAAAAGGCAGCATATGGTCCCTGACGATCAGCCTTTCAAAGTCGGAGAGAAGAATTGAAAAGCCCGGAATTATTCTTCTGTGCTGAAATGCATCGTCAAGGATAATCACGTCAACACCAGGGTTTTCCTGCAGTATCCTTCTGACACCGTGGACACGTTTTTTGTCAACCGTTACCATAATATCCGGGAACTTCCTGAATATCTGCAGAGGTTCATCACCTACTTCACCTACCGTGGATGCTGATGTAACAATCCTGAAATCGCGGGTCTTTCTTTTATAGCCCCTGCTCAGGGTGGCCACATTAAAGTTCTTCAGCAGCAGTCTGACAAGGTATTCCGTATGTGGAGTTTTGCCAGTGCCTCCGACAGTTATATTACCGACGCAAATGACAGGAAAATGAAATTCAACGGAGGGAATTATCCCTGTGTTGTAAAGGAAATTCCTGACGCCTGTAATGAAACCATATAAGATGGATAACGGGAACAGGATGAGTTTTCTCAATAATTCCATTATATAATGTTAAGTGCCTAAAGTGCCTGGAGTGCTTAGAGTTATATGAGTTATAGGTCGTTCTGGCTTAATCCCTCGCGGCCCTTGAACATAGCTCGGTATCAGGTATTTCCTGTCTGTGTATATCATTGTATATCAATGAAATACGGTAGTCTTGCCTGTATGCCTGACATATCTCTGATCTCCTCAGCCATTATGTAGTATCTCATGGATTCTCCAAGTTCTTTTTCCAGTATTTTCATCCTTATATCTCCACTAAGCTGTGTAAGTATTTTAATATAGGGATCTTCAATAACCGGTAAGTCTCTCACGGAGTATTTTTCAATACCTGCCAGGTCCGCAGCACCAGCAATTGCTGCTTTAAGTCCTCCTATCTCGTCTGCGAGCCCGATCTTCAGTGCGTTTGTTCCGCTCCAGACCCTTCCCTGTCCGATGCTGTCGACATATTGTGAACTCAGTTTTCTCCCTGAGGCCACCTTGCCAACGAAATCGGAATATACATTTTCGATGCTCATCTGCATTACTTCCTTCTCATAATTGTTCATGGGTCTGTATATCGAAGGGAAGTCAGAATTCTTGTTTGTCCTGACAATCTCAGTTGTCAGTCCCAGTTTTTTTTCAAGAAGTTTACCGGCGTTTGGAATCAGTCCGAATACCCCTATTGAACCGGAAATTGTTGTTGCATCAGCATATATCTTTGTTGCAGGGGCAGAAATGAAATATCCTCCTGAAGCTGCATAGTTACCCATCGATATCACAACAGGTTTTTCTCCGGCAGCAAGATTAAGCTCCCGCCATATAATATCTGAAGCAATTGCATTACCTCCGGGGGAATTTACTCTTACCACTATTGCCTTAATTGAAGTATCAAGTCTTTCCTTCCTTATAATATCGGCATAGTAATTTCCCCCGATATTGTTATTTGTTCCTTTCCCTGTTACTATAGTACCGGAAGCATAGATAACTGATATCCATGTTTTTGAAGAGGAAGGTCTTTTAGTATCAGGCACTTTGGTATATCTGGACATTGATATCAGGTTAAGATCGTCATCCTTGCTGATCCCTGACAGCGATTTCAGTGTATCTATGAGTTCATCACGATACATAATTCCGTCAACAAGGTCGTTATCAAGGGCCGAAGAGGCAATATTCCCTGAAAGTTTATCAGCCAGGGTGTTCAGCTCACTCACCGGGATGTCTCTTGATTCAGAGATCGATTGCAGGACATGGCTCCATATTGAGCCGGCATAAGCCTTTATCTGCTCCCTGTTCTCAGGGCTTAATTTATCAAGCAGGAAGGGTTCCACTGCTCCTTTGAACTTGCCATGCCGTGTTACCTGTACTTCAATACCCAGCTTGTCGAGCGCATTCTTATAGAACATTACCTCACTGCTCAGTCCCTTGAAATCAACCATAGCCCCTGGGCTTATATAGATCTTGTCAGCTGCTGTTGACAGGTAATAACACTGTTGGGTAAGTATATAATCGGAGTATGAGATAATAAATTTGCCACTCTTCCTGAATTCTTCGAGAGCCTCCCTTATCTCCCCGGTTGTGGCCCATCCGGAAGGAAGAAGCCCGTTTTCAATCAGTATGCCTCTTATCTTATCATCTTCAGATGCTTTGCTGATGTTCCTCAGGATCTCATTCAATCCCGAAACAGGAGTGAATGTCATATTTAACGGATCAAATCCGGCAAGAGGATCCTGGGTACCCCTGTCGGGTATTGGTACACCGGCCTTTAGAACCAGTATTGAGTTGTCTTTTACAGATACCGGTTTGTTCCCTGATGTAACAAGAGCACTCAGGCTGGCCAACATCATGACAAAAAAGATAATGGAGGTTATTATAATACCGGTTATCGTGGCAAGCGTGTATTTAAGGAAACTTTTCATTTTTCAGTGCTATTTGTGATATGGTTTTAAATATATAAAAAAACAAAATAAATTCGTAAAGGTACGTTTCTATTTAATACTTTTGATCGGAGCATTGAGAATCATGAAAGTTGTTTTTCTCGGTATCGGTACGAACCTTGGTGACAGGGAGGCTAACCTTATGGAGTCTGTTCAAAAGGTAAATGAATATATCGGTCATACACTACAGGCTTCATCAGTCTATGAGACTGAGCCATGGGGATTCAATTCTGAGGACCAGTTTCTGAATATGGTACTAAAGGTTGAAACTGAGCTTGATCCTGCGGAGATACTTGAGAAGATCAGGATAATTGAATCCGTTTTCGGGAGAACCAGAGATGAGGGTGGTTACTCATCCAGGGTGATCGATATTGATATTCTCCTCTTTGGAAACCTGGTAATGAATGAAGCGGACCTGGAGATACCTCATCCCCACCTGCATGAAAGGATGTTTGTGCTGGTTCCGCTCTGTGAAATTGCTCCCGGGATCATTCATCCTGTTTTTAAAAGCTCGCTTGCTGAATTGCTAAAGTTATGCAATGACAGAGGCAGAGTCAGAATATACCAGCCTTTGGATAGGGGTTTTACCAGCCTGTCATGTTGAGGCGGGCAATTCTCTAGAGTGAACCGTTATCTGCAAAGCTGTAGTATTCCTTATCAGATATTATCAGGTGATCGAGCAGCTGAATATCCATCAGGTTACCTGCCTCTTTTATTTTAAGGGTGATCTTGGTATCAGATTCGCTGGGATTAAGGTTTCCTGAGGGATGGTTGTGGCATACAATGATACCTGAAGCAAGGTATTCTATAGCTTTTTTCATCACCATCCGAACATCGGTTACAGTGCCGCTGATGCCACCCTGGCTTAGTTTCATCCTGTTGATGACCCTGTTTGACCGGTTTAGGAACAGGATCCAGAATTCTTCATGTGGAAGATCAGACAGCAGGGGCTGAAAAATGTCAGCAACGTCTTTTGAGCACTTTATCTGCAGGACATCTGGTCCTTCAGCCATCTTTCGCCTGCGACCCAGTTCCAGTGCTGCGGCAATCGTTACCGCACGCGCAGTGCCAATACCATGTAGTTTCCGGAGATCTGAGATGGTCAGTTTGCCAAGGCTGTTGAGATTGTTGTTTACAATCCCGAGTAATTCGCGTCCAAGATCAACCGCCGATTTATCTTTAGTGCCGGAACTGATAAGGATAGCCAGTAATTCAGCATCGCTCAGGCTGGCCGTACCTTTCTGGATAAGTTTTTCCCTGGGTCTGTCTTCAACAGCCCAGTCAGTAATTTTGAGAGACATGCAGCGAATAATTTGAATTCCATATGCAATTTACGAAATTCAATTTGAATGGCAATAGAAAAGGATCAATGCTTATTTATTCCCCTGCGACAATCTGAATTTTTTGATAAGACTGTTGCAATAATCTGTCAGACCTGCAACATCTGCCCCAATATTAATGAACTTGTAACCCATATCAATCAACTCATCGATATTATCCGGACTGCCTGTTGTTGCAGCAAACTTTCCATTCGCAACGGCAACTTCAGCAACCAGCTTTCGTGTTTCAACCAGCTTCGGATTGTTCCAGTCGCCGGGAGCACCTATACCATGACTAAAGTCAGCAGGTCCGAAGAAAAGCATGTCATAGCCATCAAGGGCAGCAATTGCTTCCAGGTCGTTTAGTGGTTCCGGATCTTCGATCTGCAGGACAATGAATCTTTGTTCATTGGCCTGGGATATATAATCTTTCAGCGGTAGTGAGGAATAAAATCCGTCCGCGTTGCCGCCATCGACCGGCCGGCGGCCCAGCGGATGAAACCTTGTCATGTAAATGACCCGCTTTGCATCTTCAAGATCCATAATGTGTGGCACAAGAATGCCGGTGGCATCCATCTCAAGGGGTTTTATATAGTCACTGTAGCTCCCCCTGGGCACCCGTACCATAACATCAACATCGTGAGATTTTGCTGCCCAGTTCTGGGCATTAAGTATGTTCCAGTCACCTGCCAGGTGCTCCCTGTCTATCCAAAGGCAGTCGAATCCTGTCCTTGCTACAATATCGGCAGTCTGTCCGTCGCACAGGTTAATCTTAAAGCAACTTACATTTTCTCCCGACCTAAGTTTATTAAGCACTCTGCTCTGCCGCATTTTCATATATGTAGTTTTAGAATCTGAATACTAATAAAACCCATTTTCTCAAAGGCAAGTTATAATAATATTTTCAACCTCATTCATCCTTTTCTGACTGTAGCGGCAGCCGGGCGGGCCGCAAATAAAAACGCTGCACATATGAGCATAAATAAAGCAGCTACCTGGTACATCTTACTCAGATCGATGCTGGCATCGCGCAAAATTCCTCCGGCATAAAGTGCAAGTCCTCCTATAATCGTTGAGAAAAAATTAAGTATACCATATCCTGTTGCACGGAAACGAGGATCGGCTACCATACACAGCATAGGCATCATATTTGAATCCCCGAATGCTTTTGTTACTGCATAAAGCAAAAAAGCAAGAATGGCGAATATAAGACTGGCCGTTCCGGAAGCCATATAAATGCAGGGAGCAGCAATGCAAAGCCCGATGGCCGGAACCTGGATCCTCGCCAGCCTGTTTATCCGGCTCCATCTGTCTGCCACAAATCCGCCAAGGAGCAACCCGGCAATGGATGCCGGGTAGAGGTAACCGGTGGCATAGAGACCAGCTAAAGTCTGAGAAAGGTTAAAATGTTCCTTGTAATATGTGGGAAGCCATCCTATTACCAGCCATCCAACTACACCTATAAGAGCCCAGTAACCCAACATAAGCAGGAAAGAGCTCCTGCTGAACAGCTCCCGGATCCCTTTAAAGAAATTAATCTTTTCGGCCGGAACCCCTTCAGCAGTATCACTAATGGTTTTTGGCAGGTCCCTTATGGTAAGTGCTACAACCAGTGAATAAGCAGCTCCAAAAATGCCGAAAAACATGAATGGCCAGTTCCATGAATGCATTTCAGCCATTAATCCGCCGAGAAACCCAAGACTTGATCCTGCCATTATCCCGGTCATATGAATCCCGGTTGCAAGAGAGCGTGTCCTGTCTTTATGATAATCAGCTATCAGTGCAAGAGCTGCCGGGATATAAAATGCTTCGCTGATACCCATCAAAATCCTGGTAGTGAGTAATTGCCCGAAAGTCCTTGAATATGCAGTAAGTAAAGTTACCACAGACCAGACAAGCAGGCTGAAAACAACAACCCGGCTTCGTCTGAACCGGTCTGCCATAAAACCTGCAAAAGGGCTCAGCAAGCCATAAGTCCAAAGGAACGCTGAAGTGAGCAGGCCGAATTGAGCATCGGTCATCGGCATGGCACCTATTATTGACTCCCGCATCGTGGTGATCATTATACGATCAATGTAGTTCAGTGCCGCTATAATAAACAGCATCGCCACGAGTAGCCATGCTCCCCGGGGCAACTTCGAATCATTTGATGGTGTTCCTTGTGATGTGGCGGACAATTGCTGGGGATTTATGTTAAAACTGATTAAGGATCCGGGAGGCAGGGATCTCTGCCAGGTATATGGAGGTATTCCCTTCGTGCGATGAATAATAAGAGACCCATAATCTGCCATCGCGGTAGACAAAACCGGGGTAACTGTTATCTCCCCCTGATGGCAATTGAATTAATTTCCGGAATTCGCCCGACCTGTCACATGTAAAAAGAGCAGTATGCCTGTCTTCATCCTCATAGATTCTTGTTCCTGCTACCAGATTATTATCACCAATCGCAATAAAGTCTGGTCCTCCTAACCGCATCCCCAGGCTTCTCCACGTCCATTCCGTGTAGGGAGGTTTGCTTCTTCCCCACATACCCTGGAGGTTCCCTTCCTCCCTCCGTAGCATTATAAGCATTTCATCATCAGGCATTACCCTCACTGTTGCTTCATTTGGTCTTCCGTCAACCTCAAGCCTGGTAACCAGTTCATAGTTGATCCCGTCAGTCGTTTTCATGAGACAAACCGACCATTCATCTCCAAGCTGATAAACAACTCCGAAGCCGGTGTTTCCGTGCCATGAGACCCTCCAGAGCCAGTCATTATTTGTTTTAACCTCTTCTGTAATCCTTACAGGTTCAGGATCTGAAAAATTTCTGCCTGAACGGTCAGAAAATGAAACTTGGGTCAACCGGCTTAATAATTCCTGACCTTTATATACTGAGCCTCCGATAACCACCATTATCCTTCCATCCGGGGTAACGGATAATTTCGGATCCCTCAGGTCATATCCGTCTTTTTTAAGAACTGCTACAGAATCCCACCTCACTCCATCTTCAGATGAAATAATCCGTGTCACACCGTCCCTGCCATAGACATGACTCTCTCCTTCCCTGAAGGCGCAATAAAAAGTCCCGTTGAAATCTATTAATGATGTGAAGGCATTGTATTTCCCGTTACTCCATATCCTTCTCACTTTAACTCCATCAGGAAGGTCATGCTCCTGGGCAATATGGTTTAATGTCGAAATAGTGAGGCATGCGAATAATACCGGTATGCAGATACGCGACATAATGAGAATAATTTAAAATCAATCTGCAATATAATTAAAGATCGTAAGATCCATCGTTGCCATGCGTCGTAAAACGTGCGTCGTGCACAAAAAAAGGCCGTACCTTAAAGATACAGCCTCTTTGAATTATGATTGGAGATTATTGCAAACTGTTCACATGTTTTGTAAGGGATGACTTCAGGTTGGAAGCCTTCTTCTTATGAATGATATTCTTCTTGGATAACCTGTCAAGCATTGATGTTATCTTTGGCAGCATGGCACCGGCTTCTTCCCTGGTGGTTGTTGCCCTTATTGTCTTAAGAGCATTACGCGTTGTCTTTGCATAATACTTGTTGCTTTCTTTTCTGACAGCAGTCTGCCTTATCCTTTTTTCTGACGATTTATGGTTTGCCATGCTAATAAATAAATGATCCTCAAACTATTAAATTTGTAGTCCATAGGGGAATCGAACCCCTGTTGTATGTAACTTATAATCAATTATTTGCAGAAGCGCTTGTTAAACAGGTCTCGAAAAATACTCCTCTTTAATTACTCTTCTATGTCATAATTGCGGGGCAAAGGTAAAAATATTTTTTATATAATAAATTCTCATATAATTAAAATTAAGTTATAATATTAAAAGGATAAGTTAAATCTCGTCAAAAATAAACACTCGACTGTAAAAATTCCGGTTGATTAATCTTGTATTGACAAATAAAACCGAATTTGTTATGTTTTTTTAATGGCAGACTATTCATTTATGCTGACTGATCAGGTAGTTTTAAGTTATGTATTATATCTGCAAGCATTAAGATCAGGGGGAAAGTGGTTGGAGAGTGGGTGGGGACGTTATTATGTCACTTTTAATAACAAGGAACCCATTGCAAAAAGCATGACAAACAACTTACCATTGTCCGTGTTAGCACAAGTGGTAGATTAAAATTGACAGGGTTGCAAAAATCTGTCATGGTAGTTTTATCTACTGAAATAAGTAGCGAAACATTCGCCCTGGCAAGGTTTTAGTAGGCTGTTGTAATAATTTCAAACCACTTTAGGTTTTCTAAAATGTGCACTTACCT
>CAYQBZ010000123.1:0-8618 GCA_964415855.1 uncultured Rikenellaceae bacterium | reverse complement strand
AAATGAGGTTATTGATGAAGTCCTGGTAAGTGTCTTCAGGTCGCCTCACTCCTACACCGGTGAAGATTCAATTGAGATATCCTGTCATGCCTCACCGTTTATTGTTAATAAGATTCTTGAGCTTCTGACGGATAACGGTGCACTGGCAGCCGGACCGGGTGAATTCACACAGCGGGCTTTTATGAATGGAAGGATAGATCTTTCACAGGCTGAAGCTGTTGCAGACGTCATAGCTTCAACAACCAGGTCGGCACACAGAGTGGCGATAAACCAGATGCGCGGAGGATTTTCTGCTGAGATAATAAAACTAAGGTCTGAGCTGCTTAAATTTGCCTCATTGATTGAACTTGAGCTGGATTTTGGAGAGGAGGATGTTGAGTTTGCCGACAGGGATGAGCTCAAATCGATAATAATTAATGTGAAAGATCTCGCTGACAAGCTGGCAATGTCATTTCTCCTTGGAAACGTGGTAAAGAATGGAATACCTGTTGTAATAGCAGGGAAACCCAATACAGGAAAATCCACTCTGCTGAATGCTCTTTTAATGGACGATAAAGCAATTGTCTCCGAAATACCGGGAACAACCCGTGATACAATTGAGGATACTATTGTAATTGACGGAATCGAATACAGGTTTATAGATACTGCAGGACTAAGGGAAACTTCTGATATCATAGAGTCACTTGGTATTAAAAGAACTCATGAAAAGATAAACAAGGCTTCTGTGATACTCCTGGTTGATGAAATATATGATTCACCGGAGTCAATAAATCAAAGAGCGGATGCCATAAGACAGATGACAGAGGGATCAGAAAAGAAACTGTTTATTCTTATCAACAAGACAGACCTGGATCCCGGCCGGCAACCTGCAATGAAAAAACAGATCACTTTGAGGCATGACGATACCTTGCTATTTATTTCAGCGAAAAATAAAACAGGACTTGATGAACTCAGAAACGAACTTGCCCGGGTCGTTGTTAAGGAAAAGCTGGATTCTGATGATGTAATAATTACCAATATACGTCATTATGAAGCGCTTATGAACGTTTCAGAGAGTCTTGACAGGGTATTGTCAGGTCTGCAAAACAAGATACCCGAAGACTTCATTGCAATAGACATCCGGCAGGCGATCCATTACCTTGGTGAGATCACCGGAGAGATCACCTCTGATGAGATTCTAAGCAATATTTTTAAGAATTTTTGTATCGGGAAATAAAAAGGCTGCTCAAAATATATACCGGTCCTGAATGATGATCCCTTCAGTACCCTGCCTTGATCCCGGTAACTTTATTATCTAATCCACTATCAATAACATCATCCTTGCTGCTGCTAATTACGCAGCATTAAGAAAATGCTTAAAGCTGCAATTTTAATGACAAATTCACTGCTTGTGAGGTGGATAAACAATAATTTTAATTAACAAAGATTAATTCTTCAGGTATATTCATAGTTAGTTAAACCAGTACGATAGCTTAACTGCGAGACCCCTGTTCTTATTGGTGAAGTTGCCGGTATAGGAATTACCCGTGTAAATGATGAACAGGTCGGAAACTGGCGCAAAACGCCATTGTAACCTCATATTTATGTTGATTTTATCGATCTGGTCGTTATAATGAACGAAGGTTGAAAGGAATAATTTGTCGGTAAAGGTAAGGTCCAGTTTTGGGCCTATTAAAATTAACTGAGCACTGTTGTAGGGTTCGGGCAGTGAAATGTTATTATAGCTGGCAGCAATTGCGATGCTTCCATAAGGTTGCACCCTGTAATTGATTGAACTGCCTATTATCAGCCTGGTACCATTATAGTAACCTCCATATCCGCTGTTAACTGTATAATAAAACATACGGCGTGTGTCTGAAGAAAAGCTGATACTGGCATTTTTCCAGCTGTAATCACTTCCGGAGGCAAGTTTAACACCACCTGTATTTGTGGGATCAAAAGAACGGTTCAGTTTTACAAACTGTTCATTCACCCTTAAGCTAAGCTGGTTTCTGTTTCTCCAGCCTATTGAATAACCAAGTTGTGTCTGCCGGTCTGTCATATTCATGTCAGGATCCAGAATGATATCGAAGTCTGCACTTGGACCATGACTCAGTATCTTGCGCCCGGCAGGGTAAAATGTATAAGTAAACCCGGGTGTTGTTTGGAGATAACCTGTTCTCCTTATATATCCCACTTCCGCAACATAATCAGATCCGATCCATGACTGGTCGAAGGTGGCCCTCAAGTACCGGGTTGAATACACAATACTCGCGGAGGCAGCGGCTGAGGTGAATGAAGCACCCGGGTAAAAGGCCTGGTGATAGAATACCTTACCGGTCCACCTGTCGTCAGGAGTCGCCATATTAAATTCCAGTCCGGCCACCCTGTTATACTCAGAACCAGTATACAACGTGTCGCTATAATCACTTGTAACCTGTTTATTTACAAAAAATGCAACGATATTGGACCTGCTGAGGACATGTCGCTGCATGACTGCTGCCGCGAAGTTGGTTGAAGGCGTATTGTCCTTTGAGCCGGTATGCATATCCATCACTCCTATTCTCCAGTCATTACCAAGTTGTCCGCTTAACCTACCCCCACCGATAACAGGTATATCGAGTCCTATCCTCCTTGAAAAGAAAGGCTGGATTCCGCTTTTCCCAAGGTTAGCAAAAAGATCAGTGTTTTCAAGAAAGAACTGTCTTCTCTCAGGGAAGAAGAGTTCAAAACGGTCGAGGTTCGTAACCTGTTGGTCCTCCTCCACCTGCGAATAATCGGGATTTACTGTCAGATCAAGGTTTAATGAGGTTGACAATATCATTTTGGCGTCGAAGCCAGCATTCCCGTTCAATTTTGTAAGGCCGTCTGCCTGGTTATCCACTGTTGCTTTACCTGTTGCATAAGGTATTAGTGAAAACCCGAGACCAGCTTTCTTAAGCGGCTGATCCCATATTAATGTTCCTGCAAAAGCCAGGTTGTTGTGTTTGGCTTGTCGGGGCATAGGTGCCCATGCAGATTTTTCGTTGGTCTTCAGATCAAGACGTCCGAAATTAATGCCCCATATTGTTGATCCGTCAAAGTAACGCATACTTCGGAAGGGAATGCTTATCTCAGTTGTCCAGCGGTCATTATAACTTTTTACTGCAGATTTCCACTTGGTATCCCAGGTATATGCAACCTCATCTCCGTTTGATTCGATTCCATCCCTCTGTACTCCTGCTTCAGAAACACCAAATGCAAATCCGTTTGTAAGGTCATTATAGGTGTCAAAAAAAACCATAAAGTTGTCATTACTGTTAAAATTAAAATCCCTTCGCAATGACTGGATAGGTCTTTTCCCTGGTACCGGATCATAACATATGGCAGCAATATATAAGTTTGTTTCGTCATAGGTAACCATTACTTCTGTTTGTGCAACTGCGTAACCAGTGTCAGTCGGAGTAACACGCTGAAACTTACCCGTATGCTCTGCTGTCAACCATGGTTCTTCATCAAATATGCCGTCGATCCTTACCGGTTTATCAGTCCGGCTAATATGTATCTGGTAGTTTTGCCTGTTTACTCCTTGTACCTGGGCATTAAGAGATGTGTTCCCTATCATAAGGACATAGAAGACCGGGAATAGTATAAAACGATACATTGCAATAGGCTAAAAAGAAACGGAACAGAAAAAAGAAAATAAATCTATCCGGAAAAGTACAATATTATAAAATACATAATGATGTGAGGAAGTTTTTTTTTGTTTAACAAATGAAGTTGAGGAAAACAAGTTTCACAGAGTGGAATCGTTTGCAAATGATAAAAATTAGCAAATGCTATAAATTAGCAAATGCTATAATTTGGCAAATGCTATAATTTAGCAATTAGGAATTACAAACAGATGCATGTTCTGATCACCCGACAGGTATTTCATTTGTGAATAATACTTAACTGTATGTAAATTTATTCGATATTTGCAGTATTGTGTTAGTCGTAAACATACTACAATCGATTTATGAAAAAAGTTATAGCAATCTCCGTATTTACAGCTCTTCTTGTCCTGTTATCATGTAAGTCAAACAGCAAAATTCAGATAACGGGAGATCTTATGCAGTGGCATAAAGTAACAATCACTGCAGATGGTCCTGATTTAAGGGAAACAGATTCTGTGCCAAATCCTTTCCTTGATTATTCAATGATTGTAACCATTATTCATGAGTCAGGTTACCCTGTCTACAAGGTGCCCGGATATTTTGCTGCCGATGGCAACGCAGCTGAGACCTCGGCAGATGCGGGAAACAAATGGCGTGCACATTTTTCACCGGATAAGACCGGAAGATGGGACTTTGAAGTTACGATACTGGCAGGCAGTAATGTTTCTGTTGACAATAATGCTGCCGGTCTTGCTTCAAAAGTATTTCAGGGAAGCGGAAGCTTCATTATTAAGCCTACTGATAAAACAGGTCGCGATTTCAGGGGAAAGGGCACTTTGGTGTACGTCGGCAGGCGTTACCTTCAATTCGCCGGCACAGGGGAATATTTTCTCAAAGCAGGTGCTGATTCCCCTGAGAACCTCCTCGCGTATGATGATTTTGACGGTACTTATTCAAATAAGAAAGCAGGTTTCGAACGAGCGAATGAAGCCGCAACATCTCCTCTCAAGACTTGGCATTCGCATATCACAGACTGGAAGACCGGTGATCCGGTATGGCAGGATGGAAAGGGAAAAGGACTGATCGGTGCGCTAAACTACCTGGCCGGTAAAGGCTGCAATGCCTTCTCGTTCCTGACATATAATGCCGGAGGCGATGGAGATGATGTATGGCCATTTGTCTCCAGGGATGACAAATTGCATTATGACTGTTCCAAACTTGACCAGTGGCAGATGGTCTTCGATCACGCCCAGGAGCTTGGTCTTTATCTTCATTTCAAACTCCAGGAGACTGAAAATGACGATAATACAAGTGGAAACCGTACTATTGTACCTGAATCTCTGGATGATGGCGATCTTGGTATTGAACGGAAGCTCTACCTGAGAGAACTTATTGCAAGGTTTGGATACGAGCTTGCACTGAACTGGAACCTGGGAGAAGAGAACACACAGACCCCGCTGCAGCAGAGAGATATGGCCCGGTATATTGCAGATAACGATCCGTATAAACATAATATCGTGATACATACCTATCCTGACTGGCAGGACAGGGTCTATTCGCAGCTTACCGGTGATCAGTCTGCGCTTACCGGAGCTTCCTTACAGAACGGCTGGTCAATTGCTCACCAGCGTGTTATTCACTGGCTCGATGAAGCAGAAAAAGCTGGTAAACCATGGGTGGTAGCAAACGATGAACAGGGTCCCCACTTCACAGGTGTCCCACCCGATCCGGGCTATGAAGGCTTTGATGGCACTGCAAAGCCGGAAAACAGTAATCCCTACACACTTCATGATATCCGAAAATATACTCTGTGGGGCGTTCTGATGGCTGGAGGTGCCGGAGTGGAGTACTATTTCGGCTACACGCTTCCACAGACTGATCTGAACTGCGAAGACTGGAGAAGCCGTGACCAGAGCTGGGAGTATGCACATATTGCACTTGATTTCTTTAGCAATAATAATATCCCTGTTCAGGATATGAAGCATAATGATGGTCTGGCCGGTAATCCTGAGAACAGTAACTCAGTTTACTGTCTTGCCAGTCCCGGTGAAGTCTATGTAGTATATCTGCCTGACGGTGGTGAGGCAGAGCTTGACCTTGCCAATACAAGTACATCATTCCAGGTAAGATGGTATAATCCGCGGGAAGGAGGTATGCTTCAGACCGGAAGTGTTAAAGAGATCAGGGGACCCGGTAAGGTGTTGCTGGGTCAGCCACCGGAAAGTCAGGATGAGGACTGGGTAGTGCTGGTAAGATGAAGCAGGTTATCCCCGCCTTGAAATCACTTTAAGGGCATCCCTGTTCATCAGTATAATATCTTTATCTTTCAGCTTGATGAGTCCGTCCTTCTCAAACAATTTGAGAAGTTTAACAGTGCTTTCAGTTGAAATACCGGCAAACTCGGAAATATCTTTTCTTGATAGTACAGGGAATATATTAGTTCCTGAAAATTCTTCAGGTGACAGATACAGAAGGGCATCTGCCAGTCTTCCGTTCATCTGTTTATACACAAGCTTATGTATCGTGTTGAATAACAGTGAATTCTGTTCACAATATCGTTTTATGATACTAAAAGCAAATTTACCATCCTGTCTGATAATTTTTGCAATGGCTTCTTTTTCAATAAGGTATGCCTGTGCATCAGTGAGTGCTGCCGTGGAATATTCAAATGTGTTCGGACCAAAAACTGATGAGAGACCCAGGAACTCGCCTGGCCTTACGATTCTTATATTGTAACACCTGGTGCCTTCTCCCTCGATATACTGCTTCGCAAATCCTGATACAACAAACAGCACGTATGAGGCAAAGGCTCCCTGCTTTGTCAGGTTTTCACCTTTCCTGAAAAGTACCTGTGTCCTGCTCGACTGAATTTGCTCAATCTCTTCTTTCGTAAGCAATTGAAAGCATGGTGCCTGAATATCGCAGAAAAACTCCTTATCTGTATCGGTAATAGTCTTCATGATGGATATTTCCAATCTGCAAATGTATAACAAAATCAATAAAAAAGTTGTGCTATTTCAATCCCCAGGTTGGCTTATCCGGAGGTAAATCTTATGTAGTTCTTATTGCCGCAAAGTATTTTTGCAGAGTCAAATCATAAAAATAAATATTATGTTATACACTAATCTGAAACACATCGAATCTGCTGCAGAGCATCAGAAGATTATTAATGAAAATGAAAATGTAATGATTTGCTGTGGGCGTATGGGCCCTATGTGCATACCGGTATATGGTATTATGGAAGAACTGCAGGAGGAATATACCAATGTTGAATTTTACGATATGGAGTTTGATAATCCTGAGGCAGGTGTAATCCGTAATGCACCGGAATGCAATGGTTTTATGGGATTACCCTATACAGTATATTATAAAAACGGGAAGATTGTTAAGGCTATCACGAGCATCCAGTCAATGGACCAGGTGAAAACAATCCTTAACAAGGAGTTTGCCGTAACAGTAAATAGCTGATAAGATGGATACTGACAACAGGTATGATGTTATTGTTATTGGTGGCGGACCTGCAGGTCTGACAGCCGGAATATATCTTTCGCGGGCCAGGCTGAAGACCCTGATACTGAATGAAGGAACTCCCGGTGGTCAGATGATACTTACACATGAAGTAGCAAATTATCCTGGTGTTGAAAAGATTTCCGGATACCAGCTGGCTAACATCATGAGGAAGCAGGCAAAAGAGTTCGGGTGTGATATAAAGTCCAATATATTAATTTCCTCACTCGACCTTGAAAGTGAAGAAAAAAGAGTTTCTCTTTCAACCGGGGTAACATTTGTATCTCATTCAATAATTCTTGCACCAGGAGGAAGATCACGAACCCTCGGTATTCCAAATGAAGATAAACTTAAAGGCAGAGGAATATCCTACTGTGCAACCTGTGACGGCGATTTCTTTGCGGGAAAAGAAATTGTAGTCGTTGGAGGCGGTAATTCCGCTCTTGAAGAGGCCGTATCACTTACGAGGTATGCATCAAAAGTCACAATAGTGCACCAGTTCGATCATTTTCAGGCATTTAGCTATGCCATTGACGAGGCCAGGCAAAATTCCAAGATTGAGTATAAAATGGAATCGAAAGTTGTCGCTGCCCATGGTGATGAAAAACTTTTAAGTATTGATATTGAACATATTCCAACTGGAAAGAAATCAAATTTCAGGACTGACGGACTCTTTGTTTTTATAGGATATATTCCGAATACATCGTTTCTCATTAATAAGACGGACATGAATGCTCAAGGCGAGATTATTGTGAACTCCAAAATGGAAACCAGTATGAAAGGGGTTTATGCAGCCGGCGATTCGACAGAAAAGAAGTTCAGGCAGATCTCAACAGCCGTGGGTGACGGAACAATTGCCGCTCTTGCTGCAACAGAATATACCTACCATCTTAAGAATAAACTGCATCTGGAACTAATAAATTAGATAATGAGCACAACATTAATTGTAATGATTTCAATAGTAATATTCATAGTTGCCTACCTCTTTTTTAATATCAGGCGTATAAAAAAAATACCGGAAGTAGCCAACAGTACAAGGATCAAGGTTCTTACGGACAAGAATTTCCTTAACCAGATTAAAAAAGGCACAGTACTTGTCGATTTCTGGGCATCGTGGTGCCTGCCATGTAAAATGATGTCACCTGTACTGAATGATGTTGCCGAGGAGCTGACCGGGAACAGGTATGTGGGTAAACTGAATGTCGAACATTACCAGTCTGTTGCAGCACGATATAATATACGGAACATTCCTACAATGGTGCTTTTCAGCAATGGCAGGGAAATCGACCGTTTTGTAGGCGCCAAAAGCAAGGAATTTTTGCTGAATAAGATCATTCAGAACAAATAATTGATAAACATGAACAAAATAAAATCATTTAATGAGCTCATGGATAAGATAGAAGTATCCTCCAAATCATTTATCTTACTTTACAAGGGGACCAGTGAGCAAAGTATGTGTGCATTCAATAACCTTGAGAATGCGCTTAAAAATTATAG
>CAYQBZ010000122.1:0-8640 GCA_964415855.1 uncultured Rikenellaceae bacterium | reverse complement strand
ACTGATTGAGAAAACATCTATTGACCTGGTTTGGGATGCTATATATGATCCTGATAAACATGTGGTTGTACAGACTGCCCCGGCAGTAAGGGTTGCCCTGGGAGAAGGATTAGGCTACGATCCCGGAGAAAGGGTGACAGGTAAAATGGTAAATGCGCTGAAACAGCTTGGATTCGATTCGGTACTGGATACTGACTTCAGTGCTGATCTTACCATTATGGAAGAGGGTACCGAGCTGCTGATGAGACTGAAAAGTGTCCTGGTCGATGGAGATAAGAAAGTATCACTCCCCATGTTTACATCCTGTTCACCCGGTTGGATAAAATTCGTCGAGCATAAATACAACGAGTTCCTGCCAAATCTTTCCACATGCAAATCTCCTCAACAGATGTTTGGAGCACTGGCCAAAACATATTATGCCGGTAAACGAAATATTGATCCGTCAAAGATTGTTTCTGTCTCCATTATGCCCTGTACTGCCAAGAAATTTGAAGCTGACCGGCCAGAAATGTGGGCAAGTGGATATAAGGATGTGGATTATGTACTGACAACGCGGGAACTGGCTATTATGATCAAGCAGGCCGGTATTAATTTTAAGAATCTTAAAGAGGCCAGATATGACTCTGTAATGGGCGATTCTACCGGGGCAGGTGTTATTTTTGGTGCTACTGGCGGGGTGATGGAAGCGGCTTTGCGTACAGCCTATGAAATAATAACGGGTCGCGAGGTTCCGTTCAAAAACCTGAACATCACTCCTGTAAGAGGTATGGAAGGAGTAAAAGAAGCTTCATTAGTTATTGAAGGATGCACTGATGAATGGAAGTTCCTTGAAGGTGTTGAATTAAAGGTCGCAATTGCCCATGGATTGTCCAATGCAAACAAGATAATGAAGCTGGTTAAGGAAGGGAAAGCTGATTACCATTTTATCGAGATTATGGCCTGCCCTGGCGGATGTATCGGAGGTGGCGGACAGCCAATTCCGACAAATATGGAGATCAGGTCCAACCGGATGAAGGCAATCTATTCGGAAGATGAGCATATGGTCCTGCGTAAATCCCATGAGAATCCTGAAGTAGCAGCTATCTATAAGGAATTCCTCGATAAACCCAACAGCCATAAATCTCATGAGCTTCTGCATACACATTATGTGGAAAGAGAAAGCTTTTAGTTGAACAAACAACGGGTGGCAGGCGGCGGGTCCGCCTTTTCAACTTCTTCAACCTATCCCTTTTTCCCTTTGTCCTTCAGCTTCTTAAGGAGCCATGCCATATTTTCCCCGAGGATCCTCATAGTCATCATTCCTTCGTCATCTTTAAGTACTTCTCCCTTTTCCCTGCCGATCCCGATATTCCAGTACGATGATCCCGGTATGATCATCTCATTTATAAGGAAGAAGTGATTGATACTGTCGAAGGCGTGTATCGCACCGGCTCTTCTGACAGCTATAACGGCAGCCCCGGGTTTTCGTTTCAGTGGATTACCGGCTCCGCGTAGCGCATATCCTGCCACGTCAATAAGAGCCTTGGCTTCAGTGTTTAAATCGGCAAAATATACAGGAGATCCGATAATTATAGCATCTGCCTTCAGCATCTTCTTTATGCACTCATTTATAACCTCGTTTTTCTGATGACAAAAGCCATCTTTCTTCTTCCTGCATTTCATACAGGCAATGCACCCATCAACCTTTTTCCCTCCTAGCTGAAAAAACTCCGTCCTGATCCCCTTTTTTTCAATAGCTTTAAATACCTCTTTTATAAGAAGTTCAGTGTTCCCACCCTTACGAGGGCTGCAATTTATCCCAAGTACTTTCATATTTTATTTGTTTATCCTATTATTTCGAGAATTTGCTGTATGTCTATGTCCTTCAATGGATTGCTGCTTGAAATAAATGTGTCGGCCAGTTTAGATTTTTTCTCCTGCAGCCTGATAATTTTTTCTTCAATACTGTTACTTGTAATGTACCTGTATACGAATACACTTTTATTCTGACCTATTCTGTGAGCTCGATTCATGGCTTGCATTTCAGAAGCGGGGTTCCACCAGGGATCAAGGATAAAAACATAATCGGCAGCAGTAAGGTTGAGCCCCACACCACCTGCTTTAAGTGATATGAGGAATATCTTATTATCAATATTATTCTGGAAAATATTAATAATTTTCTCTCTGTTCGTACTTGCGCCTGTCAACATTGTAAATTGTGTTCTTTTCTTCCTCATCTCTTGGGCATAAAGTTCAAGGTGCTTTACAAATGAAGAAAATACCAATATCTTATGTCCTTCGGATACAACACTTTCAATATCCTGAAGTACAGTTTCAAATTTTCCTGAACCATATTTGTACTCTTCATCGGCCATAACAGGATGATTGGAAATCTGACGAAGTTTCATCAGGCCCTGTAAGACAACAATAGCAGATTTTTGCTTTCCTGTTGATTCAATGCTTTTAAGGATATCGTTTCTGACCGATGATTTTTCTTCATCATAAAGCTTAAACTGCTCATCGGTCATATCACAAAAAACGGTCTGTTCGGTTAGTGAAGGAAGATCTCGTGCAACCATCTCTTTTGTACGTCGCAGAATGAATGGCTGGATAATCTTTCTGAGTTTTGTCTCTTTTTCTTCATCCCCTAAGTTTTCGATAGGTTTTGCATATTCTCGCCGGAAAAAAGAGAGGTCTCCAAGCAACCCCGGATTAACAAAGTTAAGTTGTGTCCAAAGATCGGTCAGAGAGTTTTCGACCGGAGTGCCTGTAAGAACAAGTTTGAATTGCGATTTAAGGCTGGTCACTATTTTGTATAGCATTGAAGAAGGATTCTTGATTACCTGGCTCTCATCAAGAATAATATAATGAAAAGGATGTGAACTTATAATCTCAATATCTTGTCTTACAGTATGATAACTGGAAAGTATTATGTCAAAATTATGAAACCATCTTGTTGTCTTTTTCCGCTGAGCTCCTTTGTAGCAGTAAACTTTCATCTCAGGAACAAATCTTTTTATTTCATTTTCCCAATTGTAAATAAGGGAAGCGGGTACAATTATAAGGGAAGTGAATTTTGTAACAGTATTATCAAATAAGGTTAATTCGGAAGACGGTTGGGGTTCTCCGGAAGGGTTAAGATTCTCCCTGTTATGTTCAAGAAGAGCAAGCGCCTGGATCGTCTTTCCAAGACCCATATCATCTGCTAGGCAGCCACCCAGGCCAGCTTTTTGGAGAAAATTCAGCCAGTTAAGTCCGTCTGACTGGTATTTACGCAACACACATCTGAGACCGGCTGGGGTATGAATTACCGGAACCTGATCGGGAACAAGTAATTTTTCAAGTTTTTTAAAACCATGCTGCACTTCATCTGTAAATGTATCGGTAAGTAATGAAAAATGTTGCTTGTGTATTCTAAGGGTATCTCCAGAGTTCTTACCGAACTCAAAAATATTTTTATATTTAGCAAACCATGTTTCCGGCAGCACGGAAATTGATCCATCAGGGAGCATAAACTCCCTGATACCTTCAAGTATATATTTCCGGAAATGGACAAACGGGATCTCGTAATTTCCAATTTTTACTGTTGCATGTAAGTCAAACCAATCCTTGTCCATTTGGCTGCTGATCTCAATATTGACAGGCAATAAATTGATATTTTTGTTCAGTCTGGATTTCAGAACAAAGCCGGAATTAATTAGCTCAAACCTATTACGACTCACCCTTTCAATCAATGTGTAATAATCACAACTCTGTCTGATAGTAGCAGAAACCGGGTAAAAATTAATATCATCATCCGAAAAAAATCCAAGTTCACCTAGTGTTTTACGACAATCTTTTTCCCAATCAAAATTACGATAGTACTTCCTGAAGATGAAATTCTCTCCTTCTTTCTCAAATAAAGTAAAGCAGGTCGAGGAATCGTTAGCATATATACTGTTTCCCTGATAATTATATTTAAGTATTAATACAGGGTTCCCTTTTAGTCCTTCATCAAGTTCAAGAACAGCCTTTTTGTCAGGTATGAATTCAATTATCTCAAAACCGGAGCCTTCAACTTTATAATTATTAACAGCGTTCAGAACAAAACTGCTGAAATATTTTAATTCTGTTTTTTTTGGGACCACAATAGTCTCTTTTTTCCTGAAAGGTTTCAATTTAGATCCATCCACCTCTGAAACGAAAAATACTTTCTGGTCATCTCTTATCACGCAAGGCGACATACAAAGAATTTCTATCGAATCGCTCCTCATATCAATTTGATTCCCGTCGGCAATCAGACTTAGATTATAACTGGTCTGCTCCACGCCTCTTATGAACCTGAAAACAGGTAATGCAAAAATCTCACTCACGAACAGCCTGTCTTCAGGATATAGAGCCCCAGTCTGTGTTTTTTGAAAATATACATGGATATTTTCGTCTCTTGATATTGTCAGGCACTTGTAAATTCTTCTTTCAATGTAGGGTCTGATGAACTTCTCAAACTTTTCCTGATTTATGTTTTTGCGGAATTCCTTAACATTTTTATCTCTTGAAAACAATTTGAGGAGATCTCTTTCAGAATACCCATTTATGATCTTTACGATGTTCCACTCTTCCGGAGTAAGGGTATCTGATAAGTCTTCTTTGTGAAGAGGGAAAAGGGATTCAATTAATTTGTAATAATCTTTGCCCGTCTCTTTTTGGATAATATACGGCATCAGGAGTGATCCCCACAATCTATGTTTTATAAGTACAAGAGCAAAGAGCCCATTTCGTTTTTCTGATCCGGTTCCCATGTTTCCTGAATCGTTTATCCTGCAATTATGGATAATGTTCCTCACTTATCAAAGGATTTTCTTATTAGATTTGATATTGTTTTGAAAAGGCATCGGGAATACTTCAAATTTTCGGCATTCATTTATGAAGAAGATTATCCATATTGACATGGATGCATTTTTTGCGTCGGTGGAACAGCTCGATAATCCAGAGCTTAGGGGCAAACCGGTTGCCGTGGGAGGAAGCGGGGAGAGAAGTGTTGTTGCTGCGGCCAGCTATGAAGCGCGGAAATTCGGAGTCAGATCGGCAATGCCTTCTGTAATGGCCAAACGTTTATGTCCCGATCTAATTTTCGTGAAACATAATTTTGAAAGATATAATGAGGTATCAGCATCCGTGTTTGAAATTTTCAGGGAGTATACAGATATTGTTGAACCATTGTCGATTGATGAAGCCTTCCTGGATGTTACTAAAGATAAAAAAGAAATAGGATCCGCAACACTCATAGCAAAAAAGATAAGATGCGACATAAGAAACAAGACCGGGCTAACGGCTTCGGCAGGCATCTCCGTGAACAAGTTCCTGGCAAAAATTGCATCAGATATCAATAAACCTGACGGACTTTTCCTCATCCGGCCGGAGGATGCTGAAAGATTCATCGGGGAACTTCCTGTAGAAAAATTCTACGGTATTGGAAAGGTCACGGCGCAGAAGATGCATAAGCTTGGCATACATAAAGGCAGGGATCTGAAAAAATGGGATCAGGTATCGTTGATAAGGAATTTTGGTAAACCAGGATTATTCTTTTACGATATTGTCAGAGGAAAGGATGATCGTCCGGTTGAGACGGATTCGGAACGCAAGTCGGTAGGTACTGAACTGACCTATGAAAAAGACCTGACCACCCGGTTCGAGATAATTGCGGAACTGTATAAGCTTGAAAAAGAGCTTATGGAAAGGCTGGAACACTCGGGCCTTACAGGAAGGACGATCACACTTAAGGTTAAATTCTCTGATTTCAGGCAATTAACAAGAGGCAGGACCCTGAGGAATTATATACGTTCCTTTGATCAGCTTCACAGGGAAGTGACTGAGATACGTAAATCGCTGAAGCTGGAAGGTACCAGCATCAGGCTGCTCGGAGTGACTGTTTCAAACCTCGATACCGAGGAGGATGAAGACAGGCAGTTGCATTTGTTCGAAGAATAAGAGAGGTGTCAGGCATCAGGCATCAGGCATTGGGTGGATCACTAAGCCGATATCCTGACTTTTCTGTTTCCGACAGGGTCTCATTCATGGATCCGGTACGATAACCCTTCAAATCTATGGTGATATAGTTGAAACCTGCCCTGGTGCAAATTTCCTGCAGCTTTTCCCTTATTTGCCAGGCCTTATCCATCTCATCAGGAATAAATTCAAAGCGTGCAAGATTCTCGTGACTCCTTATCCTGAACTGGCTGAATCCCAGGTTCCTGACCTCATACTCTGCAACAGCGAGCCGGTCGAGTTTCTTAACAGTTATTTTTTCTCCATAAGGGAACCTGGATGCAAGGCATGCATAGGATTGCTTGCCTGCTGTTGGGAGTTTAAGTTGTTCAGAGAAGTGCCTGATATCGCTTTTTGTAAAACCTGACTCGGCAAGAGGTGAGATCACACCCTTCTCTTTTTTGGCTTTCATGCCAGGCCTGAAGTCTTTCAGATCATCAGCGTTACTTCCGTCGAAAACCGCCTCATAGCCATCTGCCCCGGCAATATATTTTATCTTTCCGAAAAGCTCACTTTTGCAGTAGTAGCACCTGTCCGGAGGATTGTCTGAATATCCCGGAATATCTATTTCTTCGGAGATTATTATTCTATGTCCTATATCCAGTAAAGATGCCAGCGATTTAGCCTCTTCAAGTTCATAAAACGGATAGGTACTCGATGTAGCCGTGATCAGCAGCAGGTTTTCCCCGTACACATCTTTTGCAATCCTTGCAAGGAATGTGCTGTCAACTCCACCTGAAAAGGCAATTACAGCACTCTTATACTCTGAGAGCTTGTCCTTAAGTATTTTAAGTTTATCCTCCATTCTCTTATTTTAAAACAACTAAGTTACTCAAGTTTTTAAGAAATCAGTAGTACCGCTTCCCGGAACTTCAGATCAAATAAGTATAATATATTTATGTCCTGCTTTGTTCACTTCAATCTCAGCCGGAGTGCATTTGAAATTACTGTTACCGAACTGAAACTCATTGCCAGTGCCGCTATCATAGGGCTAAGTAAAATCCCAAATACAGGGAAAAGAATTCCTGCTGCCACAGGTACGCCAAGGATGTTATAAAAGAATGCAAAGAATAGATTTTGTTTGATATTTCGCATGACTTCTTTGCTGAGCATCTTCGCATTGGTAATTCCATTCAGATCTCCCTTTACCAGGGTAATCTCAGCGCTCTGGATTGCTATATCTGTACCTGTACCCATTGCTATCCCTATGTCAGCCTGTGCAAGAGCAGGAGCATCGTTAATACCATCTCCTGCCATAGCAACAATATGACCGTGTTTTTGCAACTCTTTGATCTTATCATATTTATCATTTGGAAGACAGCCGGATTCGAAGCCATCGAGTTGTAATTCCCCCGCAACAGCTTTGGCCGTAAATTCATTATCACCGGTCATCATAATAACCTGCACACCCATTTTTTGCAATGAATGAATGGCTTTGGCAGAAGTTTCCTTGATTTTATCTGCAACACCGACAATACCTTCAATTTTATTTTCTAATACTAAAAACATTACTGTCTGACCTTCAAGCTGCCAGGCTTCCACAACCTTCCTTTCTTCTTCTCCAAGTGATGCTTTAAAGTCTTGTGTCAGCCTGTGATTTCCAAGTCCTATCTTTCTCTTTTTATAGAGTGCCTGAACCCCTTTCCCGGTTACAGATTCAAATTCATCTAACCTTTGAAGCCCTATGTTCCTTTCTTTGGCCCCTCTCACTATTGCTTCAGCAAGGGGGTGCTCACTATTATCATCAAGCGAAGCAGCCAGCATTAGAACCTCCTCATCATTTAGCCTGCCAAACGATTTATATCCTTTAAGGCCAGGCTTTCCTTCAGTTAACGTACCTGTTTTATCTACTATGAGCGTATCGACTTTGTTCATCTCTTCAACAGCACGTGCATCTTTTACCAGGATACCCATTTGAGCCCCGCGACCGGTACCTACCATGATTGAAATAGGAGTTGCCAGTCCCAGCGCACACGGACATGCAATGATAAGGACCGACACCGCATTGACAAATGCGTATACATAAGCCGGGGCAGGTCCCCAAATTGCCCATACGGTAAAGGTCATCACAGAAATTATAACAACGATCTGAACAAAATACCTGGACACAATATCTGCAAGTCTTTGTATCGGTGCTCTTGACCTGCCTGCTTCATTAACCATTTCGATGATCCGGGCAAGCAGGGTATCATTTCCGACTTTTTCAGCCATCATTTCGAAGACAGTATTGCTGTTGATTGTTCCTCCTGTAATCCTGTCGCCTTTAGCCTTGTCTGCCGGCATCGGTTCCCCAGTTATCATACTTTCATCTATCACGGCAACACCACTAGTAATCACTCCGTCGACAGGTATTTTCTCTCCTGGTTTAACCCGCAGATAATCACCTGCTTTGACCTGTTCAAGAGGGATCTCTTCTTCCTTGTCGTTATTGATCAGCCTGGCGACAGGTGGTACGAGATTCAGAAGGGCTTTAATGGCCGAATTGGTTTTACCATGTGCCCTTAACTCAAGCACCTGTCCCAGCAGCACAAGGGTAATTATGACAGCGGAAGCTTCAAAATACAGGTGTACGTTCCCCTGGGTATCTTTAAACTGTGCCGGGAAAATGGAGGGAAACAGGAGCGCAAAAACACTGAA
>CAYQBZ010000121.1:0-8649 GCA_964415855.1 uncultured Rikenellaceae bacterium | reverse complement strand
AACCTGTTGTCTGCTTACATTAGTATACCTTTCATGCTTTTTATCGGAGGTAACTATTTCAAGAAGTGGGGTTTGATTACATACACCCACGCATCCGACAGGTTTCATACTTATATTTAGTCCGTATTTCTCCTTGACCTCAAATATTTCTGTCAATACCTCTTTACTACCTCCGGCCACGCAGCAGGAACCAAGCCCCACCCTGATCTCGGCATCTGTATCATCAGGTTCCTCCGTAGCTGTGCTCCTCGGCTTTCCTGCTCCTGAAGAGAGAAAATCCGTTATAATATCTTCTGCCTGGGTGGGTTTAACATGACCATAAGTTTTCTCATCAATCTGTACAACGGGAGCCAGCGTGCAGCACCCGAGACATGCCACCTCTTCAATGGAAAAGAGGTTGTCAGGTGACGAATTCCTGTTGTCACTTATTTCCAGAATCCTTTTAAAGGCATCGGAAATAAGCGGAGATCCTTTTACGTGGCATGCGGTACCGGAACATATCTTGATTGTGTGTTTCCCTGAAGGCAAATGCCTGAACTGTGAATAGAATGTTGATACTCCTGATATCTGTTCTGGTGTTATGTCAGTGACCCTGCAGATATGCTTCAGAGCCTCTGAAGGCAGCCAGTTCAAACGTTTCTGTACCTCCTGAAGAATAAGTATAACCTTCTCCTGTTCCTTTCCGGTTACAGCAACCACATCATCTACTACAGAACATATCTCTTCAGCAGAGGTAGGGTTGCAGTCACACCCATTATTCAATATTTCAGTTTCCTCTCTTTTCAATTTGCAGATATACAATAAAGGTTTTTCCGGGCCCTGATAAATATTTTCCTGTCGGAGAAGGCAGGTGTACAATCAGCAGTTTCGCCTATAGGTGATTCCGCTATAAGATCATATTCCGCACCAACCCTGACGATGTGCATCATTCCGCTTCTGTCAAGCATATAGAGCTTCTCGTCAGCTATCATCGGAGAGGCATAAAACTGATCCAAATAATAATGTGACCAGAGAGTATCGCCGGTTTCGGCATTATAACATGCAACATCTCCGTTACCTGTAGTGACAAAGAGGAATACATCAGTAGCCACTGGACTCGAAACATCCGGTGTAAACATATTATCCTCCCATACAATGGCAGCTCCTGTCCCTGGCCGTATAGCTGCAAGTTTTTGATAATCGGTGGTCGCGTAAACCATTTTACTGTTAACTGCCAGTGATGGCGCAACATCGCTCGAGAGACATTCCACAGACCATAGTTCCGCACCTGTTTCCGGGTCATAGCTTGTGACGGAAGGGTTCCCATTTATTACCACCTGTGGTTTTCCGTCGAAATATGCAAGAATCGGAGATGACCATACCGGATTACCCTGACGAAGCGTTTCCCATCTCTGCTCACCTGATTTTATATCGAATCCTATCATGGAAATCTTGGTATTGCTGTCGAACTGGACAATAAGAAAATCTTCATATATTATAAGGGAAGACGAATAGCCATAGTTGTTCTCTGGTACCCCTATGTTTTTTGCCCACTTCTGGTTACCGTCCAGGTCAAAGCATACCAGGTTGCCTGTTGCAAACACCGCACAGACTTCATCGCCATTTGTAGCCACTGTTGAGACTGCAAGGCCGGCATCAAAGTCTGTTTCCGGCGGTACTTCAGGCTCACCCTCAATATTACTTGCTGAACCGGTCCATAAAATCTCACCTGTTTCTTTGTCAATACAATATACAAAAAGCTCATTGTCAAGGGCCCCTGTCAGGAAAATCTTATCCTTCCAGATAACGGGAGAGCTTTTCCCCATGCCGGGAATCTCGGTAAGCCATTCAATATTCGAACCAGTCTCACCATTCCACTCAGTAGGGTAGCCGGATCCGCCGGCTATACCACGACCATCCTGTCCGCGGAAGAAGGGGAAATTTGTCTTATCCGGTTTAGGAGCTTTTACACTTCTCCTGGAATCAGATGATGGCATACCGCCTGAAGGTGCCGTTGGGTCCGGCAGTTCTTTCCGCAGGATAAATGAAGCAACGACGGCAAATATTGAAATTACGGTGACGGCGCCAATGAGGTAAGTCCTGGTTTTTTGCTTCTGCTGTAAGGGATCAGGCTTTGAGCCCGGAACAGCCGGCACAGGTTTTTCATTATCTGATATTAGTCTCTGGCACAGAATAAATACCATTGCTCCTGCAAGCAGAAGATAGGAACCGGCTTCCACCTGCCATCGCGATGAGAAATAGGCTTTTCGTGCCATAAGATCCATTGCTCTTACCTGCTGGGCCAGAGATGAATTTGCAGGATCTTTATCATACTGGTCCTTGACAGAGACCAGGACAGGGTTATCGAGCGGGTTAATTGTCTTTAGCTGAATAAAGCTGAAGATCATTGTTAATGCGACAATTAGTGTAAATCCTCCTGCGATCTGACTGACCACCTTCAGAATGCTGATGTCTTTTTCGGTTAGTTTGAGCTTCATTCAGGTCTTAACTTTTATTGGACAATATTTGAAACATCTGCCACAACTATAGCATTTGCCCTGGTCGGGTTTATACTCATCGCGCCTGTTTCTTAAGGTTAATGATACCATTCCTATACCAAGCGATAATCCAAGAAACAATCCGGCCCACGGTGATGCTTTTTTAAAACGGCCTGTTATCATCTTCTCCTCTTCGAACAATTCGGTCTCTGTCTTCCCGGATTCTTTAAAGGCTACGACGTCAGTTGATAAAGATTCCACTCCGGTGTCATTTTCCTTTCTTATCTCGCGTGCAAGCCGCACCTCACTGTTGATCCCCGATAGGGCAGGCGCAAGGCTGTAAAGTATGCAGGCCCCGGCAATTGCAAACAGTGGAACAAGAATGAAGTACAAAATGAACCTGTTCCTTGACTTGTCATGGTCTTCAGTTTCCCTGCCCGGTGTTGAAGGTATTATTGCATCGTAGGGGCAGGACTCTTCGCAAAGCCTGCAGTTCGTACATTCTGCCGGTGTTATCGTAAGGTGCTTCCCGGCGAACCTTGAGAAGATATTAAGTAATACGCCGTAGGGACACAGATACCTGCAATAGGGCCTGTTGACAAAAATGCCGGCTAGCAGCAGAAGCGCTCCAAATATTATCATAGTATATGGAGCATCGAGCCTGAATATCCCTACAAACGGGTCGTAACGGCAAATGATGAACTGACTGTTCGTTGCTGAAAAGAGAATTGCAAGTGCGAGGTATACAAAAGGTACTGATGCAAGTATTATTCCGGCGGCCTTTGGGACTTTTACCGGGCTGAAGCCTACAAGCTCCTGTATCGCTCCTAGGGGACATACCCCTGCGCAAAACACCCGGCCATATGCCAGGGCAAAAAGAAGCGGTATGATGAAAAACAAAAGTGCAGAAAGCGGCACTGTGTAACCCTCGTTGAATAGAGCCAGTGAAACATTTTGCACAGAACCAACCGAACATATGCATCCCTGCCTGTAGAATCCAAAGTAGGCCAGCGAAAAGACCGACATCCAGATCAATCCCCGTCGCGACCTTTTCTTCAGAGCGAGCCAGGTAGTTACTATTAAAGCACCTATTAATATTGCAACATCAAAATATTCCCATCCGGGTGCCCTTTGAGCAGGAAACTGATTTGTAGGGTATGTATATCCGCTTTCAAACTCGGGTCTGGGAAACCTGTCCTGGGCAAAAAGCATGGCGTGCCAGCATAACAGCAGGATGAAAACCATATATGGCAGTGCCTTCTTCATTTATATCTTATTTTTCGGTATATAAGGTGTATCAGCGGGTACACGACTAATAGCATTCGACGGACACACCCGGGCAATAGCGCATTCATTACAGTTTACACACAGATCCTGCCTGATCTGCATATGCAGGGAACCGTTTCCAAAATCAACACATCCCTTCACGCATTTTGCACAACCATCACAAAGCTCTTCGTCAATAGTGTATTGAAAATAGGGCTCTTCAACAAAGTTCCTTGTAATAGCTCCTGTCGGACATAACTGGTTTTCCGCACCGGTGCTAATTGTTTTTACTCCCTGACGAAGGTATCCGCCACACAAGTCGCAATAACCGCACATCTGGAATGAATGCATGCATTTTGAAGCAGAAGGGGTTAGTACACAGCTGGTCTTGCACAAATCGCAGGTAAGGCATTTATATGGATCGATCTGCCATACAAAACCCTTTGCAGATGTTTTCCTTGCAAGCGCAACAGGTATAAGGATAAGGGGAACGGCTACCGCAATTTTGCCTGCTCTCCTCACAAACTCCCTTCTTGACTGATACTTGTTCTTTTCCTGTGTCATGGCTTTTTCTTTAGAAATTTGTCACAATCATTTTCCCCGGTGCAGATCCCTCTTGAAGGGCATACTGAACATCCTGCTGCTGATACAACCTTATTTCCAAGAGCAAAGACGATAACTGCCATGAAAATTAATAGTATGTATCTCACCAGCTTTTTAAGAAAATCTGTTCTGCTCATATTGTGTTTATTTCTGTTGTTTATCCTGTCTTCTATTTCCTCGTAAATATATACAGTTTTGAGTCCGCCGGGTTTGCTGCATAAATAGTCTTCCCGTCAGCTGACGCCAGGTCAAGCGGAACCGAAACTGTAAAAGCGTTGTCAGAGGAGACATATTCAATAAATTCTCCTTTCCTGTTAAGTAACTTGATCCTGTTTATCCCTTTCTCAGCTGTTACAAATCCACCAGGGACCACAATGAAATGTGCCGGATTACAGCATCCGCAGAACGCATCGGGAGCTGTTCCGGGTTCTCCGAACCAGCTTAAGACAATCCCGTCAAAATCCCTGGTCTCAATCCTTCTCATACCTGTATTTGCAACAAAAAGAGTATTATCACTATCAAGAGATACATCGAAATACGGACTCGGGACAATAAATTTCTCGCCCGACTGGCCCATCAGATGTTTTACCTGGCCATCCCTGTCCAGTAGAAAGACCATTTTGTTACCGGCATCTGCAAAGGCCACGTATGACTTGTTGGATGTGACTGATGTGATTAGTCCGTTATCCTCAAAGGGACCCCATTCATCCTTTAATTCACCGTCTGAAGTTATTATAAGTAACAGGTCCATAGTTGAAGCAAAGACGGTATCACCTGAAGCCGAAATGGATGTGACCGGATATGGCGTCTCCAGGCTCCAGACTTTTTTCATATCCTGATCATAGCAGCTTACAAAGGAATCGCCTCCAAGGTATAACCTGCCCGATTCTGATATTGTAACACAGGAGAGAGCTCCTTCATCAGCAGTAAGTTCCCCGGTCATTTCCCACATATCGGGAGGTGACTCATCCTCGCTGCTTACTGCCTCTTCTGCCGGCCGAACCTCCGGGCGTGAGGAATCAAATATTATATAGCCTATAAAAACAAGGATTACCAGCAGGGAAAGATATGTCAGAAGTTTATTTTTCATTTTACATACTATTACCGATATTAAGACACAATAAGTTCCTTGAGTCCCTCATAATGAGCCTGTTACCTGCTATAGCCATTGGTCCCCATGCTTCAATTCCTTTCAGGATCGAATGACTCGCCAGAAGTGTAACGCTCTTTTCCTCCATTTTAAAAAGGTATAATGTCCCGTCATCATCGAGAAGGTACATTTTATCACCGCTGACAATATAAGGACCCAACCCCCGTCCGTATCTGTTGTCTTTTCCACTTGACCATACAGGTGTGGTCAGGTCTGTTTTGTGAAAGCAGACAAGCTGTTTTTTCAGCGGACCTGCATTTTCAGGCATTACGCTCCATATAAAATCACCAACCACGACCGGAGTCTGCTGGTCGCTGGCTATTCCACCGGTTCCTTTATGTTGCTCAACTACTTTCGCTGAAAATGATGCTCCGTCGGTACTGATCCTGATCCTCGCACCTCCTGCACCGTAACTGCCGAAAACTGCAATTTCATTATTGCCCAGGTAGAGGGGAGAAGCAGCTGTTGTGGCAGGGCTCCATTCCTTCGTGGTCCATAACAGCCTGCCAGTATCTTCTCCTTCAGCTGACACACCTACTACTCCTCCAATAGCATTATAAACATACATACGTTTTCCATAGAATACCATCGGCATAATGGAACCGTGTGACATCTTTAATGAATCCGGGTTTGGTGTCTGCCATATAACATTGCCTGTTGCGCAGTCAACACCGATCATAAGAGCCTTCACCCCGGGAGCAATAACAGCGACACCGTTGTCGATCAACGGACACTGGCCTGCATAAAAATCCGGAGTAATTATTCCTTTTTGTTTGCCAGGTATACCATATTCCATCTCCATATCTATTGACCACAGCATATTACCGTTCAGGGGATCCAGACACATCACATGTGACCTTGGCCCGATAGTAACAACATAATTATCAGTCACGGCAGGTATCGTCCGTGAATAGCCGTGATTACGCTTAATGTCGTTATAATACCAGCGTCTCCATAATTCGGTGCCGGAATTCAGGGAGAAACACCTGAGCATATCAGCTTTTCTTCGCTCATTATAGTCGAGGAGATATACACGGCCATTATGAACCGCGGGCCCTGCATAACCCTCGCCAAGAGTTGCTCTCCATAGAACCTCGGGCCCTGACGTATCCCATGTTTCCGCGAGCGGAGTAGTATCTTTGCTGATGTTATCAAAATCCGGTCCCCTGAATCTTGGCCAGTCTCCGGGTGCCAATTCGTCCAGTTCAGCAAGTGTGTCAAGGAACTCACCAATAATTACTGTGTCTGACCTGATCTCGAGGGGAGGGCGATTATCCATACCCGGGACCCTTTCAGCAATATCCAGGGGCTGACCTTTTAGTATATACCAGAAAAAAACCAGTGAGAATGCCGTGATAACAGACCCGGTAATCAAATTAAATTTATTCCTTCTCGACAACATCAACTCCCCTCTTTAGCTGCAATTTATTGAATTATACGATTTCAACCTTTCTTTTAGATATATTCGACATGATAAATTACCGTAAATTGTCAGACAATTTCCCATGTGAAACCACCCGGCTTTTTACATTTTAATTTAGCAAACAAATAAGAAACCGTGTTAAAAGTTTTAGTCTTTTATCAAATAACCTTAAAAGTGACATTTTAAATTGAAAGCGCAATATAGAAAAACAATATTTAATATGGGAACGGACATGATAAAATGAACAGATGACGTGCCAGTATTTAAGAAAATTTAACATCAGAATATTTTGCAGACAATCTCCAGACTTTCGATAGTTGGTATTTAATTTTATTGTTATAATTTTAACGATCCGGGATGAAAACCATTTTTGCAGTATCATATTTAAAATTATAACATGAATTACAAACTTTCTGTTGCTTTATGCACTTCCTGTGCACTGGTATCCTGTGCAACCGGGAATAAAAAGGAACCGCTGCCTAATATTGTATATATACTGGCAGATGATCTGGGGTATGGTGATCTGAGCTGCTATGGACAGCAAAAGTTCCAGACACCCAATATTGACCGGCTTGCCGCTGAAGGTATGCTATTTACTCAACATTATACAGGGTGTACCGTTTCAGCACCGTCACGATCCAGTCTAATGACAGGTCTTCATACGGGACATACCCCGATACGAGGCAATAAAGGATGGGAACCGGAGGGTAACTGGCCCCTGCCGGCGGATTCATACACTGTTGCTGAATTGTTAAAAACCAGAGGGTATGTTACCGGGGCATTTGGCAAATGGGGACTGGGATATATTGAAACAGATGGAGATCCCAATGCCCAGGGAATAGATGATTTTTACGGTTATAACTGCCAGAGCCTGGCTCATAACTATTACCCTGATCACCTGTGGCACAACCACGAAAAAATACTGCTTCATGAAAACGACAGCGGGAAATTCGGAGCATACAGCCCCGACCTTATCCATAAGGCCGCTTTGGATTTCCTTGAAGCAAACAAGGACAGGCCGTTCTTCCTGTATTATCCTACAACCATACCTCATGCAGAACTATTTGCAAAAGAGGAATACATGGAGAAGTTCCGGGGGATGTTCGTCCCTGAGAAATCGTTTAAAGGAGTTGATTCAGGACCCACTTTCAGGCTGGGGCCATACGGCTCACAACCGGAGGCACATGCTGCTTTTGCTGCTATGGTTACGGAGCTGGATGACTATGTTGGCGAACTGCTGGCCAGGCTTAAGGAACTGGGCCTGGAAAAGAATACAATTGTAATATTCGCGTCTGATAACGGACCTCATCTTGAGGCGGGCGCTGATCCTGACTATTTCAACAGTAACGGCGATCTCAGAGGATACAAACGCGATATGTACGAGGGTGGCATACGGACACCCATGATTGTAAAATGGCCGGGAAAAGTAAAGGCCGGTTCTGAAAGTGATCATATATCTGCCTTCTGGGATATTATGCCGACATTTGCTGATATATCAGGTGCAGAATGTCCGGAAAATATCGACGGGATATCATTTTTACCTGCTCTGCTTGGGAAGAAGCAGAAAGAGCATGATTATTTATACTGGGAATTCCATGAGCAGGGAGGTAAGATAGGCATACGCATGGGGAACTGGAAAGCAGTGAAACTTAACATAGACAGAACACCCCAGGGTGATATTGAGTTATATGATCTCTCAAACGATATAAGTGAAACAAATAATATAGCTT
>CAYQBZ010000120.1:0-8654 GCA_964415855.1 uncultured Rikenellaceae bacterium | reverse complement strand
CGTCATTTTATACCGGTGCTCTCGATTACAATCTTATGGTAGCAGCTTCCAGGGGATATGCTTCAGAAGTAGAGCGTCTTATTCATAAGGGTGCTGATATTGATGCTGAAACCAGCGAAGGTGCGACACCCCTTATCTTTGCCATCATAAATAACAGGCTGGCAGTGGTAAGGACATTGTTATATTACGGTGCACAAGTCAACATTCATACCAATAACTACGATACCCCGCTCATTATAGCAGTGAAAAACAGGAATTTCGAAATTAGCGAGGCTCTGATCCGTGCCGGCGCTTCTGTTGATTACACCGACCGACATGGTGCAACCCCGCTTAATATTGCTTCACTGTACGGATACCTCGACATTGTTGACCTGCTTTTATATTATGATGCCTCGGTGGATCTGAAATCAAACGAGGGTATTACTCCTCTCCTGGCTGCCATTTGGGCGGGATATCCCGATGTTGCGGATCTCCTGATTCAAAATGGCGCCAATATGGAAGCAAGGGATAACGAAGGTTATACCCCCTTCCTTATGGCAGCACTCTATGGCGATACTCTTATTATGAATATGCTTTATAAAAAAGGAGTTGATATTTATGCAACAACAAAGAAAGGGCATAATGCGCTCACTCTGGCAATCATGGGTAACCATACTGAAGCCTTGAAAATGCTGCTTAAGCAAGGTAACAGTTGGACAGACAAATCTGCAAATGCCTTGAATCCGTATAATGTTGCGGCAAAATACCATAGAAAAGAGATGATAGATCTTCTCGCAACTTATGGTTTCCCGGGACATTTAACATATGAAATAGACCAGATATCACTTACTGCATCATCAAGGATTGTACTTCACGACCTTTATACGGGAATAAGTATAGCAGTAAAAGAACCGTACCTCAATGGGGGATTTATTACCGGGATAGATACAAAATTCTGGCATTCCAGGGTATTGCTGAAAGATTCGGAGAAATTATTTTATCAATACATGGATAAAGGTTCCCTGGCATACGCAGGATTGTTCAAGGATTTTGCCCTGACATCACGACCCGGACTAATGAATATTTCATTCTCAACATCCTTACTTGCGGGATATTCATTCGGCAATAGTCTGAAAGGGACCTATTATCAGCCGGATAACAAGTTTATGATTATCCCTTCCTTATCCTTCAAACTTACAAAACTGCACTTCTCATTTACGGGAGGTGCCGAATATATAAAGACAGGATATTATAAGCACGGACCTGTCTGGTTCAGGTTTGGATTATCGTACAACCACTTTTTTGACAATGTCCGCACCCAGATCAAAACAATAAACTGGTATTGAAAACAATGAGACACTTCAGAATAATTTTGCTTTTCATGGCTTTTATTATCTGCTTTTCCTGTGAAGAACAGGGTTGGATAGTGAAGTGCCCTGACTGCATTGCAGATGAACCAACAGATGCCAACCTGGAGATAAGATTTGATGCTTCACAGTATGGCAGCTTTGTAAGAATAAATATCTATGAAGGGAATCTTGAAGACAGTGTCTTATTCAAAACCTATATAGCTTCAGGAACTAAATCATCCGTCCCGGTAACATTAAACAAACTTTACACTGTCACTGCTACTTATTACATACCTGAAAATTATTATATAGCTGTTGACTCAGCGTTTCCACGGGTAAGGTACGATAAAAATACCTGTGATGATCCATGTTTCTTTATATACGACAGGATTGTGGACCTGAGGTTGAAGTATACGAAGTAGGGGTTCAGGTTCAAGGAATGAATTTCGATTCTTTGAGATTACTAATCCAGAATATGGAACATGGAACATGGAACATGGAACATGGAACATATAACCCGGAAATCAGGCGGCGGGAAATGTAAACAATGGATTTCCCTTAAGTCCTCTTTCCTTGATCGATTGAACCTCTCTTTCGGATAAAGGTGTTATTCGGTCTGACACATTCAACGCCATCCTGAATAGTGCTTCTTCCCCTGGAGGAACAGCTGCAGTAACGGGATGTGACAGTGTGAACCTGAGCCCGGTTCTGATATCTTCCTGACTTGTAAGAGGTTCATACCAGCACTTGGAGTATCTGGACCTGTCACTTCCTTGTGGCCAGGGGCCTTTTGCCATAGCTTTAAGGGCCAGTATACCCATTTTCTTCTCCATGGCGCGGGCAAGCACCTGGGGTCCGAAATTACCTGCATGCCAGGTAGTAAAATTCACGGGAAATAATATGGTGTCGAAATCGAACCTGTTCATCAGCGACATGGCTGCTTCAACAGAGTGAGCAGAGAAGCCCAGAAAACGAACTTTACCCTCCTTCCTTGCTTCAAGAAAAGTTTCAATGGCACCACCGGGGCCAAGGATCGTGTCAACATCCTCCATAGTTGTGACTGCGTGTAACTGATACAGGTCAAAGTGATCGGTCCGTAACCTTTGCAATGACTGTTCCAGTTCCGCTCTTGCACCTTCTTTTTTCCTTTCCCCTGTTTTGCAGGCAAGAAAGACATTTTTCCTGTAAGGTTCAAGTGCTGGTCCCAGCTTAAGTTCAGCATCGCCATAGGATGGTGCTACATCAAAATAGTTAATACCTGATTCATATGCCAGTTTAACCACTGCAGATGCGGCATCCTGTGAAGCATCCTTTACCACTATTCCGCCAAATCCGATCATTGAAAGCATCTCCCCTGTTCTTCCCAATGATCTCTTCTCAATCTTTCCGGGAGCGGAAACTCTCACTATTGACGAAAGATCAGCAGGGAAAAGACTCATCACCGGAGCAGCAATTGCTGTTGTTCTTATGAAATCGCGTCGTTTCATTCCTTTAAAATTATGTGTAATATAGATTTAACCCAAAAGATAGTAAATTGTTTGACATCTTCCACTTTAATTCCCGCAGGAAGCTGTTATATTTATATGATCTAAATAACTGAATCTTATTTTTTTGCCTGCATACGCAGCCTTTTAATTTGTCAGACGGAATGAACTTTATGCACTTTATGTCTGTTTGACTGGAAGGACAGAATGACTATTTTCCTGTTTTCCGAAAGTTCATAGATAATTGCTCTATCTGCTTGATATTCAACTATACTTTTGCTAATCTGGGTGCTACAAAAGCGTTTTTGTGATATTTATCAGAAAGAATAAAAATCGAAGTGGCAGCTAAAGTGTCCAGATTGTCACAAAGGGAAGGGGTTATAAAGATATTTGGGAGCGGTACAACAGATGAGAAGATTGAGTTTTTATATCAGCGAGCCCAACAAGAACATGAAAAGATTGAAGGTAATCGCACTCTGTTTATAAACCATAACGAAACCAAACACAGGAGTTTTCTAAGTGACCTAAACACCAAATCCAGGTTATAGGACCTGAGTTAATTTTTGGGAAGATCTTGATTTAATGAGACAGAGAGTGATTTATTTCGCCATTTAGTTATTACCCGCCTGTTTCATTCAGGGAGCAAACTGAAAGCGATAGATTATTTGAATCGATTCTTAATTGTTAATTTACAGGTTGATGAGATATACGGTTTTTTAGATAAGCTTAACGATCAATTGAAAGATCAGATCGAAAGCATTGCCTTTGAGCATATTAAAAGAGTTCTTGGTGGTACAATCAGTATAGTTTTCTATGACTTGACCACTCTTCACTTTGAGGCTTCGGATGAAGATGATTTACGGAAGACAGGTTTTTCAAAAGCAGGGAGGCACAGAGATCCACAGATATATCTTGGATTACTTGTTGGACTGGATGGACTTGCAATAGGTTATGGTGTTTTTGAGAGCAATATCTATAAAAGGCCATACTCTGCTGCCTATTATTCGCAAATATGAAGAGAAGTATCATCTGAACAAACCGATTGTAATCGCTGACTCAGGGTTATTGAGCAAAGATAAAATCACCATGCTCGATTGCAGCGGATACAAGTATATCATTGGAGCCAGGATCAAGAACGAGTCGAAGCCAACAAAAGAAAGAATGCTGAGTGAAGAATGGATTGATGGTCATTCGATTAACATAAAAAGAGGCAAACGACAACGGATTATAGTCTAGTATTCTGACAGGCGGGCAAAAGAGATAATTATCTTTAAATGAAAGAAAATTCATACAATTAAAAAGAGCATCCTGTGTCGAAACGGATGCTCCTTTCTTGTTTTAATTCTCCTGAGGATAACCGGAGAATTACGGTCGTCCCGGAGGTGGTGGTCTAATTGGATTTTCATCCCCGCCTTCGCAGGAACCACCTCTTACACATCCCATTGCATGCAGCCTTAGAATTGCGTCGTCTGACAGCATTGAAACAAGCTGATCAAGTTTTCCAATGTTTTTTTCTGATTTGTTTTTTTTCATGATCTTACTGATTAAGGTTAATTCTGCAGTTTAATTGGAATACATCCTTGCTTGTTGCTTCGCCGGATTTGTATACCCGGGGATAAAGTGCGGAATTAACCATAGGATCTCAATAGAATGTACATAAAAAAAAGTCTAACATTTAACATTTGTTTTTTTAGGCATAATACCTCTGGTAACAAATCTATATCTATTCCAATAAAGCTTAAGTTATTAAAAATTACTTTTTAAAACCTGATTATTATCTGATAAGTATGGAAGACAAAATCATGAGAAATCTTATTGATCTTACCTCTAGAGAAAAAGAAATTCTCAGCCTAATTTCCCAGGGATTAACTACCAGACAAATAAGTCAGAAATTATTTATAAGTGTACCCACTGTAAAAACTCACAGACATAATTTGCTCAGAAAACTTGGAGCTGTTAATTCTGCTCAACTAATAAGTCTAGCTGTTAAAAGATCATTTATCTCATAATTAAACTTAAAAATCATCCTTTTGGACGATTGACTTATAATACTTTGAATAATAACTTTATTTCTGGTTGGATAAATTATCTGATATAATTACTTGAAACTAAGTCATAGGAAGATCAATTTATACTGAACTTAGGTTTGCTTTTAATTCTATTTTCACATCTACAGATAAAAGTTACATTAAAACTTATTCCGATGAAGAAATGTAAACTGATTCTAATGATTCTTTTCAGGAAACCAACTTTAAATTTTACATCAAATTTAAAGTGCTTTTTTGTACCTCTTCTAGCTTTGACATTCGTTAATCTCATACCTGCTCAGGAAAGCAGGGTATGGGACTATCCGGTTCATCACGGGACTCCTGAATGGGAAAAACTATCAACTTTCCAGGAAAGGCTCAAAGCTTATAACATTCCAGACGATCTTTTACAAAATATGACAACTGAAGATCTTGTCAGGACTTGTCTTACATATCCTAAGTGGTTGCTTATCTCCGGCTTCGACAATTTCCAAACGGGATATGATGCGATCAAATCTGTTTTTAACGGATTTGCTGAGCTTGAAAATAGACCAGATGCCTTTAATGAGCTTTTTAAAGTATATCAGAAAATGGATCCTGAAGAAATTACCAAGAGCTCTAAAAAAGGACAATTTACATTTGAATTTACTTTTATTGAATTGCTCCTTTCCCAAACTTCTGTTTTATTTTCTCTGTCTAACAACGAAAAAATCTCTCTTATAAAGACATCGTATTCCATATATGAAAAAAAATGCAAACATATCGATGTCTTTTCAACACTTGGACTTTCAACAACATGCATGATACTTGGACGAATACTTGAACAAAGCAATTCGGATATATATACGTCCTTAAGGGAAGATAGTCCCGAGGTAGAGAGGTTTATTAGACAAGGACCTTTCGGACCTCATAAAGTACTTCTGGATAATATAGTGGATGCATCCCATGACTATCTTTTTCAGATCCAATTGTGATAAAAAACTTATTAACAAAAACACTTTCTGAAATGAAAAAATTATTTTATCTGGTTATAGTATTTACCAATATTATAACCATATCCCTTGGACAGGCTGTAATCAAAACCCCTACCGGAAGTAGTGTTTCATATGATTATGAAGAAGAAATGTCTCAGGAACAAATTGCAATATGTAATGCATACTGGCAAAATGAAATCGAAGAAAATGAGTGGGATGCTGAAATTATAGGATCTGCTTCAACTCAATATAACTGTCATAGTTATGCTTGGCATGTATCTGACGAAGGTAACTTAGTATGGATTAATTCACCCGAACCCTATTATTCCGGAGGTTCGCCAACTTATGTTTCCTCAACAAATACTGAAGATTCGCTAAGAAAAATCGTTTATGATTATGATTATGGTGGTGGTCATTCTGCAATAAGTACTAATACTGAAAATTATGTTGTTTCAAAATGGGGGCCCGGACCACTTGTTCGTCATGCTATGTATGATTGGCCTTGGTTAGGTGATTCTCAGCCTGAAGGAGCTGAATATTATGAAATTGATATAGATGGTGATGATGATGTCTATGTAGGAAGTACGGCTAATGAGACAACCATTAATATTAGCGGAGCAACCTATAGCTGGTCTGGTGATGATTATTATATTTGTGGTTCTGGAAGCAGTTATGTAGGTGTAATTACAGGATTGCTTGAAACACCTCTTTTCACAAAGGCTCCGGTAAAGGTTGAAATTACAAGTCCTTATTCTAATACTACTATTAAAGGGGAAATAAAAAACTATGTTACGGTAGATGAATGGTCTACAATTCCTACTATTTCTGCATCTGGAGAAAGTAGACTTGTGTGCTCATCCGGTCTTCAATTTACTTTAACTAATGCACCTGCAGGATCAACAGTAGAATGGATCTGCGGTTCTTATCTTACTATATCATCCGGTCAAAGTACTAATCAATGTACATTCTCTTCAACAGGTAATGGAAGTTCGTGGGTAAGTGTAATTATTTCTCCTTCAACATGTGGTGAAATTCAATTAGCTCATTATAATGTGTGGTCAGGAAGACCGGTGTTAAATGTTTCAGGACCTTCTGAAGGGTATGTCTATAATACCTACTACTTTTATGCAAACCCCGGGACATATTCTAATCCAACCGATTATTACTGGGTATTAAATCCTTTATTAGATAACGAAGTACATGATTATGGTTCTTATGGAGATATAGATTTTTATGATGCATATGAAGGGTACCAGGTTGTTTGCAAGGCTCAGAACTCTTGCTGTAGTGTAGAAGAATGGGGAGATTGGTCATTAACTTACATTGATATATATGAGGATGAAAAGTTCTTAATGTCACCTAATCCAGCATCAGAATTTGTAACAATTTCAGTGAAACAAACTTCAGAACAAGATGCGAAGGTCAAAAAATCAGATGCCATTTATTCTATAAGGATTATAGATGTATATGGTAATCTGCATTATTCCACAACGAAATCAGGCAGTATTTTTACTATTCCTGTAAACAATTTGGTAGATGGCAACTATTTTGTTCAGTTAATTAACGGGAAAATGATATCAAATTTGAAACTGGTAGTAAAACATTGAATATGAAATGAAAAAGTTGATTTTAACACCGTGAAGGTTTTAAGTCAATTAAGCAAGATTAGGAATCTTGATTTTTTATTAATAAACGCCTTGCCTTTAATATTTCTCTAAAAGAAAATATATTACGATTCTTAATTCAATTAAATAATATTTCAAAGATGATTAAGGTCTTTGCTTAGTTCTACAAGATTCTTTAACTTGCATTTTGAAAATCATAATATTATATAAATCATCTATCAGATTCCAGGCAAGAAACAATTAATTTTAACTAATAGACCATGATAGTCAAAAGGATAATCAATATTATACTCATTTGTATTTTGGCAGTCATTTTTCTGAATATATTTTCATGCAAAAAGGATGATATGCCGGAAACTATGACTGACATTGACGGTAATACATATGGTACAGTGACCATTGGCCCCAGAGTCTGGATGAAAGCAAATCTACGTACAACCCATTATAATGATGGAACTGAGATCCCGAATGTAACTGAAGATGAAGCATGGGGTGCTTTAACAACAGGAGCTTACTGCTGGTACAATAATGATATAAGTAATAAAACCCCATATGGAGCCATCTATAACTGGTATGCAGCAAATATAAATAAGCTCTGTCCTACAGGATGGCATGTGCCATCCCACCAGGAGTGGTCAGATATGTCGTATGAGCTAGGTCCATCTATCGCCGGGGGCAAGATGAAAACACCAGGTGGTTGGTTAGAACCAAACGTTGGTGCAACAAATGAGTCAGGATTTACTGCTTATCCTGCTGGAAAACGTACTGGAAATGATGAATTTGTCGGAGCATTCTCAGGAATTGAGATTATTACTTCCTGGTGGTCGTCTTCAGAATTTTCTACAGATGAAGCCTATTACACATATCTTTCTCGTTCATACTCTGATATGTGGTGTGATAAAAATGGATATAAAAGTACTGGATTTTCAGTACGTTGTATAAAGGATAGAAATTAATTTGATTAGTATCTTTTATTGCTTAAATGTTATTATTAAATTTTAATCCCATGAAAAGCTTATTAAAACTCTCGATTCTGTCAGTGATTGTGATCCTGACCTGGACGTGTGAGAGAAGTGACTCAATTAAATTAAATGATAATAATTTCTTGAGATCACTTCTTAAACAAGGCATTGATGTCGACGGGAATGCAAAAATAAGCCCCGATGAAGCTGCTTCAGTCGTATCTCTTCATCTTGATAATGATACCATATCTGAT
>CAYQBZ010000119.1:0-8735 GCA_964415855.1 uncultured Rikenellaceae bacterium | reverse complement strand
GTAGCCGTCAATGTAAAAAGAGTAGATTAATCTTACAAAAAGTAGATGAAAGAGGTTGTCACGAAAATGACAGCCTCTTTTTTATTGCTCTTTCTTCTGATCTTCAGTTCTGTATTCCTCCCTTTCCTTCTGATCTATTATCATCTCCCTCGGGTCATCAAGTTTTGGCGATTCATCAAGTGAACTCCAGTCAAAGTCTTCATCAAGAGGAGACAGTGCTTTTGCGGGATCAAAGATGCGCTTATCGGCCGGCAGGGCATTATAAGGAGTGTAATCGGGTATGCCAGTAAAGAGATCGGATAAGTCAGTTGCCCCGGCATCATACTGGTTAAGATAAGGTAGTCCAAATATATTCCAGAATGTCTTGAAAATGCTCCCGAAGCTATAATGTACCTTCCCTACATAATTCTTCTTCGCATATGGAGATATCACCATCAGAATGCTTCGGTGTGCATCAACATGATCAACTCCGTTCTGCGCATCGTCCTCGGTAATAATTATAGCCATGTTTTTCCAGTACGAGGTATGTGATAAGAACTCCACTACCCTTCCTACTGCCAGGTCATTATCCACCATATAACTCTCCCTGAAAGGATAGCCCGCATCCGGCCTTTCCCCGGCACCATGGTCATTAGGAATTATGACGGTAAGTACCTGAGGCATAGTGTCCGCATTCCCGATCCACTTTTCACTGAATTCCTTAATGAACTGGCTTACCCTGAACTGGTCCGGAATAGATGTATTATATGTTGGGTATTGTCTTGAGGTCCTGCTGAATATGGGCGTGGGAACCGGGAAGTTGGCAAACTGTTTAACTCCCGTATACTTATATGTCTCATCATAGAATGCCGGTTCAAACATAACACTGAAGCCAAAATTAAAAAAGTCTATACCGTTACGTTCAAGATGATCCCACATTGACCCTGATTCATTGTAATCTTCCGGATAGATGGCACCTGCAGCACCGTTCATCCCCAGGCTTCCCGGAGCCCTGGAAGCCGGATTGTATGACCTGTTACCTCCATAGCTGGCAGCGGTACAGGTTTCAACCCACTCATTAGGATAGGTATTTACCAGCCACCTGTGACCATCTGCTGAAACATCGGAGTCAACATAAAAGTTATCACAGATAGCAAACCTCGAGGCTAGTTCAAGATGATTTGCCATCACGGTTGCATCTTCAACACGGCTGGTCCTGTTCCGGTTGGAAAAGTTTACATCATGCCCATAGCGTGCTATGGACGGGTCTCCATCTCCATTCTCCACCTGCCCGAATATCTCGTCATAGGTGCGGTTTTCTTTTGAGATAAATACTATATGCTTTATCGGGGAATCTTTTTGCCCTCCGTAAAGAGGTACAGGATTATCCTGACGGGTTTTAACAGCATCCGCAGCCTTCTCCTTCTTAAAATTATTACTGATTACACGGGCAGTCATCTTTTTCAGTTGCCTTGATTCCGGAACATCAATTATTGACACTGTACCCTTCATCAGGTTACCGATGTAGGTGCCTTCGCCCCCCTCAACAAATCCTGTCCCGCCATTTGGCCCGCTTCCGTAACCCTTCGCATTAGCTACAATAATCTTTTTGCCATCCGGTGTCACCCTGAGCTTCGAGGGGAACCATCCTGCAGGTATATGCCCTGCAAGCTTAAATGATGGCAGGTCGATAACTCCGATTGCATTTATTCCGGCTTCGGCAACATACAGTCGTTTTTCATCAGGCGACACAGCCAGTCCAAAAGGTATTACTCCCCTGAAGTGCTTCAGCAGCGGATCCGGTTTTAAATAAATATCAGTTACAATGCTATCGGAATCTATGTCTATCACCGCAATGTTATCATTGTTCCCATTGCTGGCAAATATATATTTGGATGTGGCCACCAGTGAATTTGGACTTGACCCTCCTACTGCAGGGATACCTTCAACCATCTGCCCCACCAGGTTCCCGGTCTTTATCCTGGCAACAACCCGGGGATGTTCCATATCTTCCAGCGAAACTGCCCATACTGAAAATGCCTTCTCATCGTTAGGATCACCGAGTCCCGGGATTACCAGGGAATCAGTCACTATCCCGTTACGCATTTCTTCGCTGTTATAGGCAAAAGCAGGGAAATCAAGAGCATTCTCATGATCCGGAGACTCTTCAATATTACCAATTTTGCTGTAACGGAACATCCCTACATTAGCCACATAGACTTTTTTCTCATCTTTCGTCAGTGCCACACCAAAAGGGTACCTTCCTACCTCTACTGATCTTATAACTTTCATTATTCTGGTATCTGCTATGACAAGACGAAAATTTGTCTGGTCCACAGCAAAAATGTAATTCCCGTCCTTCGATATTACCATATCACCAATATAACCGTCCGGGTAGGCAGGTCCGTTCAACGAGACAGCACAATCCACAGAATCTGTTTTGGCTCCGCTTTCCAGGTCAAAAACAAGGATACTATTGTCCTGGCCGCCTGCAACATAGACCCTCTTATTGTCCGGTGAGATTGCCAGTCCCATAAATACTGATTCCAGCACACCGGCATCATTGGAATAGCCCGGAGGTATCTGCATTATCTGCGGAGATGTGCTTAGGTTGCTTATTATCGATATTGAAAGTGGTTTAACTCCCGAATTGGCAGTAACAGCCACCTCTCCGTTATTACTTAGCGCCAGACCGAAAGGATGGGGTGCTACAACCAGGCTCTTCCCTGCTGGAGTGAGTAACCTGCCATTGGGAATTACAGTAACACCTTCCTTGTCAATTGATGTATACAGGCTCCCGGCCGGTGCAGAGAGGATGTATGGATTGTTTTGTCCGCTGTTGCAAGCTGATAATACCAGACTTGAAAGTATTATGAAAACAAATAATTTAATGTGACTCATTATATCAAGTTTCTTAATTAATATCCGGCCTGTTGAAAAAAGTCCTTTTCTCTCAGCTCCTGCTAAATCCCCCAGAGGCAGACTTATTGATATACAGATATTTATAAAGCCCACCTTGGAGGGGGGTGGGGAGTAAAAATCATCTTTTTCAACACCCCCTACACAAGTTTATATCCCTCCCTGTATTGATAGTGCAGCTTTGCAGTTGCAGCACCATCGGTATCATCAACAAAAGTTTCCGTCTGGGGATCCCACTTGATGGTTCTCATCAGGTCGCATGCGATATTTCCAAGAGTGCACACGGTACAGCTGCTATGTCCTATCTCGACAGGTACAACAGGATCCTGGCGCGACCTTATCGATTCTATAAAGTTAACCTGATGAGGAATTTTTGTCTCAATAGTAGGTTCGACCTCGGCAGCAGGAGGAGGATATAACCCTGGGTCCGATGCATTAAAGTAACCACGTGCAACTTCAAGCCAGCCCTTCTCTCCCCAGAATTTGACTCCTTTTGTCCTTTTCTCATTAAAAGGTTCTGAAGTCATTACAACCCCACTGGCATACTTGAACATCATATATTCGGTCCCGTCCCCTATGGGGGATATCTCAACCGGGCCATTACCGTCCATGCCGAGGCCCCACTGGGCAATATCAAACATATGGGCACCCCAGTCTGTGGTATACCCCCCGCCCATCTCCTTATACCAGCGCCATGCTCCCCATATTTTTTCATTCTCTTCAGGTTCAAGGGAGATTGGCGGATCCAACTGGTTATTAAAGTGTATCTTTAAAGGCAGCGAACCAAGCCAGAGATCCCAGTTAAGATCAGCCGGGATCGGCTCCTCAGGCAGATCATAGGGTCTTGGAGGAGCACCGACACATGCGTTTACAAGGGTAATCTTACCAAGTGCCCCTTCCTGTAGTACTTTTACCGCATGCATAAATTCAGGGCTGGAACGCTGCATGCTTCCAACAGCCAGTATCCTTCCGGTTTCACGTACTATCCTCCTCAGCTCCTGTCCCTCCTTTATCGTGAAGGTCAAAGGTTTCTCAAGGTAAACATCCTTACCTGCCCGGCATGCTGCAATAGCTATCCTGGCATGAGAATGATCCGGGACAGCAATAACCACTGCATCTATGTCCTTTCTTTTCAGCAGGTCCCCGAACTTTTCACAGGTCTCACCCTTAATTTCCACTCCTGCCCCGGCATAATATTCATTGACCCTTTTTTCGAACCTCCTGCGCTTTATCCCGTATACATCACATCCGGCAAGAACCCTGACTCCCGGTAACTGGAGGAATCCGTCCAGCAGGAACATCGACTGACGACCCAGACCGATAAATCCCAGCTTTATATCTGTGTCAGTACTTCTTTTACACGAAGCAGCAATACCCGGAATTATTGTCACGCCGGCCAGACCAATTGCGCTGGCACCCAGGAAGCGGCGTCTTGTCCATAATTTGTTTTGCTCTTTCATTGGAATAAGGGATTATGATTGATTTACACTATATTAAGATCATCACAGCAGTGCACCAAGCTTAACAGGTATAAAATTAAACTTTTTGGACATATTATAGCATTTTTTTAAATTCCAGTTTAACTACCATAACGGTTCCCGCCAACTCATTTGCAGGAAGATTTCTGATACGCAGGTATGGTTTTTGCTCAAGATGATCGCTCGGACACAGGTTCACAATACAATCTACCCTGCTCCTATCATTCAAAAGTGTTGCGTTCCCAGGCAGTATGTTAAGCGGTTTCAGCTTAAATCCGTTCCCTGTTATTCCTTTGTGAAAATGAACATAGATAGTGTTACCACGTGCTGTTACCAGAACATCACCGGATGATAACAGATCAGGGGCTTCCACCGTGTTCTCAAATGACTCTTTTATGGCATGGTACCATCTTCCCAGTCTTTCAAGTATTGCACGCGACTCCTTTGGGATCATACCCTCTCCTGTTGGTCCGACATTAAGCAGGTAGTTAGCGTCCCTTGCAAGGTAGCGGTCAATGCTTCCGGCAAGATGCCTGTCGGTATAGTAATCTTCATCCTTTTTATAACCCCAGCTCTCCATACCGACCGACTGGCAGGCCTCTGTCGGCCTGGCAAAAGCTCTGGCGTCTGCCGATGCCGTATCATAGTCCCTTTCGGGAGTCCCAAAGTCGCCGTCATCAAATCCTCGATTGTTAATAACCGCTGAAGGTTGAAGTGTTCTTATCATTTCATTAATGGAAGTATCCCTGTAAAGCGGAACATTCATATCCCACCAGAAACCATGAATTTCACCATAATTTGTACATAACTCACGGACCTGCGATTTCAGGAATTCCATGTATTTATCCCAGTCAGGATAATCACCCTTTTCAGGACCTGCAAGTTCGTGGTGACGACCCTGGTTTGGATAATTCGGCTCTTGGTACCCGGGCCCGCCACTGGTGCTGTTCATGCCATCCCAAAACAGAGTATAGACCCCAGTGAACAAACATCCCATATCTCCTTTCAAAAAACCAGTCACGGCTGTCACCAAATCTTTTCGCTGCTGCAACAGACGGAGCGCTGACCCTGGCAACAAGAGAACCTGTTAAAGAACCTGGTAATAAAAATGGTGCTGCTGAAAATGTGGCAGTAGCTTTGATCATGTCTCTTCTTTTCATGGTATAATTTGATAAATTATTGGTAATAAACGAAGAGAAAAATACTCAAAACCTTCCGAATATCGAGTATTTCTCGGTATTACAATATATTGAAGAATAAAGGAACAAGCCAGGATTACTGGTTTCCATTTTCCTTTCAAGATGAAGCACGGGCTGACCCTTTTTCATTTTTAAAAAACGACTGACCTTCGCAGAGGCCGGGATAGCCTTTATACGCTGATCCCCGCCTTTGATCTCAATATTATAATGTTCCCTGAGCATCTGGAAAAGGGACCTGTTCTCAAATTGCCTGGCAGTAATACGCGGGAGGTTGATATTGGCAATATAATTAATATCATAAAATATGGGTGAATCATCAAGAAGCCTTACCCTCTCCATATATATGCATCCCGACTCCAGTTCAAGTTGCGAAAGTGTAAACATAAAATCGTGCGGCCATTGCCTCAAAACCGGTTTTATAATGATCCTGGTCTTCAGGTTGCGGTCACCAATCGCAGATGTTGTGCCCGATACCGAAAGGATACCTATCTCCCTGGGGAGGTTATGAACTATACTGCCCTTCCCCTGGTGCTTCCTTATATACCCGTCATTTGCCAGAGTGCCCAAAGCATGCCTGACCGTCGGTCGGGTCATGTTGTACAGGAGACATAACTCATTCTCTGATGGTAAAAGGTCCCCTTCCTTATAAACTCCGTCAAGGATGTGCTTTCTTAGTACCTCATAAAGCTTCCTGTAACGGGGAATGGTCCTGGCGATATTCATAACAGGAAATAAATAAATGTAAAAATATTATTTTTTACTTGTAAATACAAGTTAATTTAAATAATTTTGTAAGCGCTTATTTTAAACGATATCTGGACTTCATTGTTTATTATTTAACATACTTATAGTTACATGTTGGAAGTTGGAGGTCCGGAATCAGAATAATGAAGAACCGTAAGTCGTGAGCCGGATAGAAATCAGAAACATTTGTTGATGTAACAAAAATATAACACTATTTATCATTTAAAATGGCAACAGCAGTAATAATGCCGAAACAGGGTCAGTCCGTAGAGACCTGTATAATTACCAAATGGTTCAAGGACAAGGGCGACAAGGTGTTGAAAGGTGATATCCTTTTCTCCTATGAGACCGATAAAGCTGCCTTCGACCTTGAGTCGCCTGAAGAGGGTATACTTCTTGAAAAATATTATGGTGAAGGCTCTGAAGTACCTGTCCTTGTTAACGTTGCGGTACTTGGAGCGCCTGGAGAAGCAACTGCAGCTTTTGACCCGGAAACGGGTATATCGGGAAAAGTTGATACTGGTTTAAAGGTTGAAGAGGTTGAAGAGGTTGAAGAGGTTGAAAAGGATGCAGATATTAAGAATCTGACACCGGAAAAACCAGCAGTTGAAGGCAGGATAAGAATATCACCCAGAGCCAGGAACCTGGCTGATAGCAATGGACTCGATTACAGCACGATATCGGGATCAGGCCCAAACGGCAGGATTATAGCCATCGATATTGAAATGATAATTGAGGGCGGAAATACAAGCATGCCCAAAGCTCAGTCGCCAGACGTTGAATATACCGAAAAGGCGCTTAGTAATGTCCGTAAGCTTATCGCTAAATCGATGTATGCATCGCTTCAGAACTCCGCCCAGCTGACTCATCACATGAGTGCAGATGTAAGACATCTTCTCGATGCAAGACAAAAGATCAAGGCAGGGATAGCCTCCGGTAGTGGAAAACATGATATCACCCTGAACGATATGATATGCTGGTGCGTAATAAGGGCTCTGGAAAAATTCCCGGATGCCAACAGCCACTATCTTAATGACAGGATAAGGACATTTCACAAGGTACATCTTGCCATTGCTGTTGATACTCCCCGGGGACTCATGGTTCCCACTGTCAGGAATGCTGACAGCATGGACCTGGTACAACTATCCAGTGAAATGAAGGCTGTAGCTGAATCATGTAAGAAAGGGAATATCAATCCTGAACTTATCCAGAGCACCTCAGCAACTTTCACGGTATCAAACCTGGGGAACTATGGCGTTGAGATGTTCACGCCTGTACTGAACCTGCCACAGTCATGCATACTTGGCGTTTGCACCATAATAAACAGACCGGCCAGCATAGGCAATAACATATTCGGATTCGTACCTTATCTAGGATTATCCCTGACGTATGACCACCGGGCTATCGACGGAGGTCCGGCAACCCTGTTTCTAAAAGAGATAAAAGACCAGATAGAGAATTTCAGATATTGAAAGGGTATAAGACTAATACATAAGCAATGAACAAATAACAGATTTAAGCCCCCTTCAGGGGGTTGGGGGTAAAAGATCAAAACAAATAACAGATTTAAGCCCCCTTCAGGGGGTTGGGGGTAAAAAATCGATACAATAAACACTATTCAATTATCATAAAATGCCAAAAAATCAAACCATTAATCCAAAGGTTGTAAGGAAACCACAGTTCATAGAATTCGGTAAGATACCTGTCAACCAGTATAATAAGACAATCGAAGAGGAAAGGTCGAATTTCACCGCGGATGATTTCCTGAGGATCTATCACGATATGGTTGTAATAAGGGAATTTGAGACAATGCTCAACCTTATCAAGACCACTAACGAATATAATGGTATTGCATATAACCATCCCGGGCCGGCACATCTTTCAATCGGGCAGGAAGCATCAGCAGTTGGTATGGCATATAATCTGGATGTGGACGACTATATATTCGGCTCTCACAGGAGCCATGGGGAGATACTCGCCAAAGGATTATCAGCAATTCACCGTCTGGATGAGGATAATCTCTATTCCGTAATGAAGAATTATTTTGGTGGTTCAGCACTGAAAGTAGTAGAAAAGGGATTCAATGGCAGTATTAAGGAACTGGCTGAAGATTTTTTACTCTATGGTGCACTGGCTGAGATATTTGCACGCGAAAACGGGTTCAACAAAGGACTGGGAGGGTCAATGCATGCCTTTTTCACACCATTCGGCATTTACCCGAATAACGCAATTGTCGGAGGATCAGGTGATATCTCAGTGGGTGCCGCCCTTTATAAAAAAATCAACAGGAAACCTGGCATAGTTGTATGTAATATCGGGGATGCCTCAATGGGTTGCGGACCTGTATGGGAAGGCATTTGCTTTGCCACCATGGACCAGTTCCGGACTTTGTGGCAGGGAGAATACCAGGGAGGCT
>CAYQBZ010000118.1:0-8784 GCA_964415855.1 uncultured Rikenellaceae bacterium | reverse complement strand
GTAAGTATTGTAACATCAAGAACAGCAATAGGATCATTATCATCATAGGTCCCTTCCCTGGCCGTAAGACTGTACCATTTCCCGTCAAGATACATTGAAAAATTATGGAGCCTGTTTGGCTTATAAGTTCTGCTGCCCTTTTCCGTGATAATAAATCCACTATTCAGCCTGTTGAGCAGTTCCCCGGGAGTCAGTCCGTTCAGATCTTTTACCATCCTGTTATAATCAATTATCCTTAACTGGTTATCCGGAAAATGAACTGCCAGGAAATAATTATAATCCTCAGTACCTTTATGAGAAGGATTATTATCACGTTTCTCCTTGCCGACAAGAGCTGCTGCAGCTGTCCTGTGATGTCCGTCAGCCACATATGTATAAGGTACCTTCCCGGCAAAAAGCTCCTCGATACGTTTGTTTGTATCCGGTTTTTCCACTACCCAGAAGTGATGCCCGAAACCATCCTCAGATACAAAGTCGTATTCCGGTTTTTCACTGGTTACAATATCATTGACAATATCATCAATTTCCTTAACAGCCTGATATGCAAAAAAGACAGGTTCAATATTGGCATTATTCTCGCGCACATGGATCATTCTATCCTGTTCTTTATCGGGTCGTGTAAGCTCATGCTTTTTAATAATACCATTCAGGTAGTCATCAACTGATGCACATCCTGCTATTCCATATTGCGTACGGCCTTTCATTGTCTGTGCATAAATATAGAAACGGGGATCCTTATCCTGTACCAGCCATCCCCTGCGCTGCCATTCATTGAAATTCTCCACCGATTTTTTATATACTGCGTCCGAATGAGAATCCGCACCTGCCGGAAGATCTATCTCAGCTCTTGTAATATGAAGCAATGAGCACTCTTTACCTTTTGCCATCCTGGCGGCCTCTTCCCTGTTCATAACATCATAGGGCAGGCATGCAAGGTCTCTTACTATTTCCGCAGGGGGTCTTAAGCCCCTGAAAGGTTTAAAAACTGCCATTAATGCAAAATTTAAGTACTACTTATTGACTCTGAATTTCTCATTTCCGGTCATAAAATAATCAACAATCTGTCTGGCCGCGGCCACACCTGCATTTATGTTTGCTTCCTCAGTCTGAGCTCCCATCTTCCTGGCGGTAAAAATAAATCGTCCTTTGTATTTTTTCTCAAACAGGTCCTTACAGTCCGGTTCGACATCAGAAAGGTAAACAAATCCCGCTCTTTCCTCAAAGATCCTTAAAAGATCTTTCTCATCAATCACCTCTTTACGTGCAGTATTTACAAGTACCGACTCTTCAGGCATCAGTGACAGGAGTCCATAGCCTATTGAATTCCTGGTCATGTCATTTGCAGGAACATGAACCGATATGTACTGGCATTTTGAGTACAGATCTTCCAGGCTTCTGCAGACCTTCACGCCCCTGCTCTTCATCTCGTTTTCATTAATAAAAGGATCATATGCATAAATATCCATCCCAAATCCTTTGGCGATTTCCGCTACATATTTCCCCACATTCCCAAATGCATGAATTCCAATGGTTTTTCCCCTTAGTTCACTTCCGGATTTACCACTGAAACCCATCCTTGCCTGGTAAAGCATCATTTCGAATGCCAGTTCGGCTACGGCATTTGAATTTTGTCCGGGAGTATTCATGGCAACAACATTAAGAGCAGTACAGGCATTTATATCAAGGTTATCGTACCCTGCCCCTGCCCTGACAACGATCCTAAGCTTTTTGGCAGCATTAAGTACCTTTGCCGTCACCTTATCGCTTCTTACGATAAGCGCATCGGCATCTGATACCTCATCAAGCAAACCTGATGTATTTTTATAGTTCTCCAGTAAAGCAAGTTCATAACCGGCGGCCTCAATTATCTGTCTGATATGTTTTACAGCAAGGGGTGAAAATGGCTTTTCAGTCGCTACAAGTATCTTCATAAAATCGATTTTACACAAATAAAGACCATTTATCCCTGATCTATTTAATTAGTTTGTGTCGTCAATCAGTATTCTATTGAACTAGTTTTTTGATTCAAACTCTTTCATGGCACTGACAAGAGCTTCAACACTTTCTTTAGGCAAAGCGTTATATGTGGAAGCACGAAAGCCTCCTACTGACCTGTGACCTGCAATACCTACCAGTCCTTTTGATTTTGCAAAATCTGAGAATGCACTTTCAAGGTCTTTATACTGGTCGGCCATGACAAAGCAAATATTCATTACGGACCTGTCCTCAGGATCCGGTATGGTAGGTCTGAAAAGCTTGTTCCTGTCAATCTCATCATATAGTATTTTTGCTTTTTCATTATTTTTCTTCTGTATTGCCTTAACTCCGCCCAGGTCCTTCAGCCATCGCAGTGTCTGCTGGGCCGCAAAAACTGCGAATACAGGAGGTGTGTTGAACATCGACTCTGCTTTAATGTGTACCCGGTAGTCCAGCATAGATGGAATGGGACGGGTAACCTTACCAAGTATATCTTCTTTGACAATAATAAATCCCACACCTGCAGGAGCCAGGTTCTTCTGAGCTCCTCCATAGATTATTGCATATTTTGAAACATCAACAGGCCTGCTGAAGATATCGGATGACATATCAGCTATAAGGGGTATGCTTACATCCATATCCTTCTTTATTTCCGTACCATAAATTGTGTTGTTTGTGGTAATATGAAAATAATCTGCATCAGTCGGGATACTGTAATTCCTGGGTATATAATTGAATAATTTATCTTTTGAGGATGCAACCTCTACAACATCACCGAATAGCCTTGCTTCTTTTACTGCCTTGCTTGCCCACTCCCCCGTGACCAGGTACGCAGCTTTATTAACGAGAAGGTTCATTGGGACCATGGCAAATTGCATACTCGCACCACCTCCAAGAAACAGGACATGGTAACCGGAAGGGATTTCGAGTAATTCCCTGAAAAGAGCAATTGTATCGTTCATGCAAGCGACGAATTCCCTGCTGCGGTGGGAGATCTCCAGGACTGATAATCCTGATCCCGCAAAATCTTTGATCCCTTCAATCGTTTTATCGATGGTATACTGTGGAAGGATTGAAGGTCCGGCATAAAAGTTGTGTTTTTTCATGATAAGAATATTACATTTTATAATCGAAAATCCATGGCTAATAATTTCACAAAAGTATATAAATAAAAAGTGCCGTTCTATACAATTAGTCCCAAACGGTTGTTTTTACAAACTACTATCAACAAGAATACCATTCCTGATAACAGGTATCTTTTCAGTAAAATCCCTGGTCAGACAGAACTTAATACAGTCATCCAGCTTTTTATCTCTGAGCCTTGATCTTTGCGCAGCCTTGTCGATGTATCCCGAGAGATCAGGCTGTGCCAGTGTCCAGATATCCATAGCGGCAATTGTCGAATCACATATTGTGGAATATAAACCGCTGGCCATGAGTATCTCTGCAAATGCTCCGGCACATACCGTATCTTCCAGGTTAAACCTGTTTTTCCATCCGGCACAGAATAACAAGACATTCCTGTCCTGGCGGATAAGCCAGCCTGTTAGCGCCCCTATGTTGAGGTAGGCACCTATTGCAGTCACATACGCTGATGAAGCAAGACTAATAATACCTGTCCCGTTTGTAGTACTGTAAACAATTGTTTTACCTTTTACCATTTCCGGTGTAAAGTTAAACGGGGAGTTCCCGAAATCGGCAAAATCCAGCACATACCCGTCACGTTCGGCAGCTACAAGGAAACCCTTTGATTTATAGTCTTTCGCTTCCTTAATATCAGCAACCGGTATTATCTCTGCCGCCCCATTGGCAAAAGCGGTACAGATAGCTGATGATGCACGGAGAACATCAATTATTACCACAATTGAATCAGAGTGAATCTCAGGTTCATACAATGCAGGTGAAAAGCAGGTTTCAAGCACTCTTTTCTTCATTTCAGATCTTGTAAATAGGAAGACCTACAACCTTTGCTTTCAGATCTTTATTCCTTATCCTTATGTAAATCTCCGTTCCCGGGTTCCAGCAACCCTTCCTCAGATAAGCCATGCCTATACCCTGTTTCATCATTGGAGACATAGTACCTGAAGTGACCTCACCAACAGGTTCTCCCGACAGATTTAATACCTCGTAATGCTGCCTGGGAATACCACGGTCGATCATAACGAAACCGGTCAGCTTTCTAGATACTCCTTCCTCCTTCTGCTTTAACAGGTATTCCCTGTCGATAAATTCCTTGCCACATGTAAATTTGGTGATCCATCCAAGTCCGGCCTCCAGAGGGGAGGTATCGTCATTTATATCATTTCCATACAGGCAAAAACCCATTTCGAGACGCAATGTATCCCGTGCACCCAGCCCGGCCGGTCTGATACCAAATTCCCTGCCAGCTTCAAAAACCGCTTTCCATAGTCTGGGTCCGTCCGCATTCCTGACATATATCTCACATCCGCCAGACCCAGTATATCCGGTAATTGACACTATGGCATTACTGATACCGGCAAATTCCATCTCTTTAAATGTATAGTACTCCATATCTTCAATCCTGACATGAGTAAGCTTCTGCATAGCTTTAAGCGCAAGCGGCCCCTGGATGGCAAGCTGAGCATATTCATCAGAAGCATTAACAAGATCTGTCCCCTCAATGAGTCCGAACTGTGATGCATTCGTGACGCACCATTTCCAGTCCTTTTCAATATTAGCTGCATTGACAACAAGAAGGTATTGTTCCTTGCTATATCTGTAGACCAGCAAATCGTCCACTATGCCTCCTCTTCCGTTCGGAAAACATGAATATTGAATTTTCCCGTCATAGAGATTAAGTATATCATTTGTAGTTATATACTGGAGAAATTTCACTGCAGAAGGACCAGTAACCCAGAACTCACCCATATGTGAGACGTCGAATACTCCTACCCTCTCACGGACATTGATATGCTCATCGTTGATACCGGTATATTCGACAGGTAAATTATAGCCGGCAAAAGGGACCAACCTGGCTCCTGCTTCCTCATGGAACTTGATAAACGCGGTGTTTTTCATTCTTGTCTGGTTATGTTCGGTGCATCAAAATCACTGTTGCAGTGAGCGATGCTGCAAAGCATTAAATTAATGTTCCTTATAAATGTGGTGCTTGTCAGAATTCCAGGATTTTAAACTCAACTCTCCTGTTATTTGCCCGTCCCTGAGGAGTGGCATTATCATCGATGGGCTGGAGTGAGCCATAACCTCTGAATTCCATCCTTGGCCTGTCTATTCCCATCTGAACCAGGTAATCCACAACAGCACGTGCTCTTTCTTCTGACAGTCTGAAATTAACAGGTTCGCTCCCTGTTTTATCTGTATGGCCTGAAATTTCAATTTTCATCTGAGGATTATCAAGCAGGATATTGAAAAGCCTGTTAAGCTCTGCATACGAACTTGCGGTCAATACTGACTTGCCAGTTTCAAAGAGGATATTATTCAGTACTACTTTCTTCCCTACGGTAGCTTTTATCAGGGTAACATCGAGATTATAAATATCATTGGAATATTCTTCAGGTATACTTATGCTTTTCATATCGGAAAGGAATCCCGTTGCCCGTAAATTTACCATATAGGACTTCCTGGAAGGGAGACTGATCCGGTAGCTGCCATTTTCTGCCGAGCTTTCAGATTCTGCAACGGGAAGGTTTGTAACAATATCGGTAACCTCAATCCTTGCGGATACCGGTTCTCCGGTTTCAGAATCTTTAACTGTTCCAACCAGGAACAACATTATTTTCTTTACAGGTGGCGGTGCAACCTCTTTCACCACAACGATGGTGTCCCTGATTATCACGGTATCGGGCTCGAGAGGTGATTCCGGTATTTTTTCCGGTTCAGGTGGTAATATCCGTCCGGAATAGATATCGAGCCCGCCCAGGCCCCCGCTCCTGTTTGATACGAAGTAAAATGCACTGTCGTCGACCGGAGAAGGAGTATAGAAAATCTCATCCCATGGTGTGTTAACAGGGTAACCGATATTTTTCACAGTGTCCCATGTTCCAAACTGGTTTTTAACACTATAGAAAATATCGAAGCCTCCAATGGAGTTATGTCCCCTGGAGCTGAACCAGAGTGTATCACCTGATCCTGAAAATCTTACAGATTCTTCATCATATATCGAGTTTATTACCGGACCAGCATTTTGAGGCTTTGACCATTTCCGCTCATTCAGCTTGCTGATGAAGTAAATATCTTTCCCGCCTGTTCCATCCTTACCTTTGTCAGTTACAAAATAGATCTCATTGCCGTCCGGGTTAAAAGTGAAAGATGTTTCGGATCCGCTGCTGTTAACAGGGAAAGGAACCGCCTGTGGGGATTTCCATATGCCATTCCTGATCTCTGACACCCTGATATCTCCTCCGTTCTCATAACCGGAATAAATATATAATCTGTCATTTGTAGCGTTAATATAGAGCGGAGCTTCGCAATACTTCGTTATAAGATCCTTTCCGGCAGTAGTGGCTGGTTCCCATGAACCATTCACTCGTCGCGACACAAAGATGTTTTCATCATACTTCGAGTCGTCATAATGATTACTTGAACCCGGGAGTTCACGCCTCGAAGCAAAGTAAATGGAGTTACCATCTGCAGAAACGACTTCGGAATAATCATCTTTATTTGAATTGATGTTTCCTCCAGCATTGAATATCCCAATTCGCAATGTGTCTTTGATAATTGCCAGACCCGCATTACATTCCTCCGACAGTCTTTTTGCAAGGGCAATGTCCTCCTTTGATTTCTTAACCGGCGATATAAGGAATGCGTTATACTTTTCTATAGCTTCCGAGAATTTTCCTGTAATCTGAAGAGCCTTTCCGGCAAGAAGCAGCACATCATCGGCAACATCATTCTTAATCTCAACTGATTTAAGAAGAAATCCTGCTGCCTCTTCCTTCCTGTCGGAGAAGAGTGCAGATACACCTGTTTTATAGTTTAATTCCGGGTTGGAATTATTATATACAATTGCCTGTAAATATTCATCAAAAGCGCTTGCATACCAGATACCTCCCTTGGCATAATATAAATCACCATCCCTGATGTGTTTCCAGGCATCCTCAAAGCCTGTCTTGTCAGATTTGAAATCCTTTTTACGGATTGCAACATCTGTCTGAGAATACAGGTCAGAAGAACAGGACAGAATTACAAGGATAAATGAAAGAAGATAATATCGCATAGCAACCGGTTTTTTCCGCTATAAAAATAACATTTATTTCCCTTAATAAAAAAACCATAATCCGTGCGCAGGTTAATACGCTTTCCTTGAAAAAGAAAAATATTGTTATATTTGTTTCCATAACTCTGGCCGGACCTATAGAACATAATATTCGCACACATATATGAATTTCAAATTCATTAATACTGAATATCTCGATTCTGTGTCGGGGGGTGATCCTGAAGTTATTCGTGAGATCGTGGAGATGTTCAGGGAACAGCGTGTTGAAATATACAAGGAGATGAGATCGTATCTTGCTGACAATGATTATATGTCGCTTGGACTTCTTGCGCATAAGGCTAAATCGTCAGTAGCCATTATGGGGATGGATGACCTGGCGAAGATGCTAAAAACATTTGAGATACAGGCCAAGGAGGGAGTGGAGCAGGAATTTTATGAATCGTATATTGAAAGGTTCAAAACGGATACAGAATCTGCAGTTAAGGAGCTTGATGATCTGCTCAGAAACCTGCTAAAGAGGAATTGAATGATCAGTATTGACAGGACAAATGACATCGATATAATATCTTTTTCTGTCAACAGGATAAATGCCCTTATCACCGACGAAATAAGGGAAAGCATAATCAAAATATTTGACAATGCAAATGCGAGGGTGATAATCAACCTGAAGGGAGTTGAATACATCGACAGTTCAGGATTCGGATGCTTCCTCACGGTGTTAAAAACTGCAAGGAACAATTATGGCGCTCTTAAATTTGCCAGCCCTGAACCACCTGTTTCTGAATTATTGCATACCCTGTACCTGCACACCGTGTTCCAGATCTTTGATAGCATTGATGATTGCCTGAGATCATTTAACTAGGTTGTACTCTTCATATTCCTGAATACGAGATGGTCCGAATCCGTATCAATAACTATGCTGTCATGACCTGACACTTTACCGCTTATAATTTCCTTCGAAAGTTCATTAACGATCTCCCTGTAAATCAGTCTTTTTACCGGCCTTGCCCCGAACTGGGGATTATAGCCCCGTGAAGCCAGCCAGTCAATTGCTTTTTCCGTTACGGTGAGTTTAAGGTTGTACTCTTCGATCATTTTCTCAACGCTCTTAAGCTGTATCCTGACTATTTCACGTATCTGATTAATATTCAATGGCCTGAACATTACTATTTCATCAACCCTGTTAAGAAATTCGGGGCTCAGTGATTTTCTCAGCATCATAAATATCTCCTCGCGAAGGCGTTCTTCTTCAATTTCCGGGAGTTCGTTCTTCCATTCCTCCATTGTGTCTCTTATTATGTCAGAGCCCAGGTTAGAGGTCATAATAATTATTACGTTCCTGAAATTAACTGTCCGTCCCTTGTTATCTGTCAGTCTGCCTTCGTCAAGTACCTGAAGAAGAAGGTTAAAGACATCGGGATGAGCTTTTTCAATCTCATCGAGAAGGACGACTGAGTACGGTTTATGTCTTACTGCCTCAGTAAGCTGTCCACCTTCATCGTAGCCTATATATCCCGGAGGCGCACCTACGAGTCTTGAGACCGAATGCCTTTCCTGGTATTCCGACATGTCTATTCTTGTAAGGAGATTTTCATCATTGAAGAGGAATC
>CAYQBZ010000117.1:2844-8830 GCA_964415855.1 uncultured Rikenellaceae bacterium | reverse complement strand
ATCATGTGTTATCCTCAGGTGATAATTCCACGTATATTCATGCTCTGGAAAAAGAAGCGGAATTAAGAAAAGAATACCTTGGAAGTGACAATGTTTCCACAATTTATATAGGAGGAGGAACCCCTTCGGTATTTTCAGTTAAAGAGCTGGGCAGAATATTTGATATAATTAAGAAGAATTTCAGGACGGATAAAAAGTGTGAGGTAACTATTGAATTGAATCCTGATGATGTTAATATTGATTATTTAAGAAGTTTCAAAGATATGGATATCAACAGAATAAGTCTTGGTGTCCAGTCATGGAACGATCAGATTCTTACAATGCTTAACCGCCGTCACGACTCGGTTCAGGCTGCCCTGGCGCTTAATGAAACGTTCAGGGCGGGATTTGAAAATGTGAGCATTGATCTTATTTACGGAATTCCCGGTATGTCAGTCAGGGAATGGATAAAAGAGCTGGAATGTTCACTTTCATATGATATCAAACATCTGTCAGCTTATCATCTTACGATTGAAAAAGGAACTGTATTCGGTAAAATGCTTGAAAAAGGGCTTATAACTGAAACAGATGAAGAGATTAGTTCAGCACACTTCAATATATTAGCTGAAAAGACAGAAGCAGCCGGTTTCGTTCAATATGAGATTTCAAATTTCGGCAAGCCCGGATTTTTTTCCATTCATAATTCAAATTACTGGAAACAGGTCAATTATATTGGTCTTGGACCATCGGCCCATTCATTTAATGGTTATTCGCGCCAGTGGAACATAAGGGACCTGGAAGGCTATATCAGTCTGGTAAATTCGGGAAGCTCTTTTTTCGAAAGAGAAGAACTTGATAACAGGACCCGTTTCAATGAATATATTTTGACATCGCTCAGAACTATGTGGGGAATAGATCTTGAGTATGTTGAAAAGGTATTTGAAAAAGAAGGCTATGACTATGTTCTGAACATGGCTTCAAAATTCAGGGATTACGGGTTGATGCAAAAGGAAAAAAATGCCCTGGTTCTCACAAACCAGGGCAAGATGATATCCGATAATATAATATCTGAATTTATGATGCCGGATGAGGATTGATTATTTCCTGGCGAGCATAAAAGTGGTACGACCTATAATATTATTCTCAAGGTAAAGCTCAACGCTGTAGTTGCCAATAACAAAATCACCGTTATTTTCCATAAAAATACACATTTCAACATCCTGGTTAAGGTATTCAACCTCACGTCTTGCAGAATATATCAGTTTGTTATCCTTATAATCAAAGAGGTTATCAGGACTTGTCGTAATAACCAGCGAATCGGGCCGGAGGACCCTCATATATACCTCTTTTGGTCCTGCAGTGGCAAGAGGATTCTCGCGAAGTGTAAAGCAGATCCTCAGGTTTTCAAGCAGGCTTATTCGCGTTGTCTCCTTTCTCTTTTTATTAAGCGCAGCAGCCACTATGTCCTTTGCCTGTATAACTGATGCGATTTCAACTTTTGAACTCAGTTCCTCCCTGACTTTTGAAAGCTCGGTATTTGAATTTCTTACCTGTGTCATCTGCTTTCTTATCTGGGTGTTTTCAGCAGTCAGTGATTTGTTCCTGGTGTTAAGGGAATCGATCTGGACAATATAGCTTTTCATTATCTCCCTCATGGTTGTAATCTCGCTCCGGTATTTTCTTATCAATTGTGTATTTGATGCATTAATTGACAGGAGCTGTACTATCCTGCTTCTCTCTTTTTCAAGGCCTGCATTCAGACTGTCGTTATTGGTTTTGAGTGTATCGTAAGCCACTATCATAAGCCTGAGTTCATTTGCCAGGGAATCTTTTTCATGCGTAAGAAGGGTCTCCATCTCTGTCATTTTATGTTTCTGGTCAAAGTACATAACAACAATAAAAACCAGGACTAATGCCAGGATAATGGATGTGGCGATCATTTTAATGGGAACATTCTTTTTTGTCGCCTGTTCCGATGGTGTAATATTTTCTGAGTCTGTCATTAAAGTGATTTATGTTAATATATCGTCCGCAAAAATAATAATATCCCCATAACTTTTATACTATCCGGTTCAATGATTGAATTTGTTGTAGGGCACTAACATCGATTTCCTTTATCTTTTCGCGGGTGCAGTTGTACCCGATAGTGTACATTTCGGCAGCTTTTTCAGGGTCGAGTATCTTATGATTCTTCAACTCCATCGGGGCTATGAACAGGTCAAATCTCTTTTCCTTTTCAATTACCTCTTTCGACATGCTCAGCAGGAAGGTTCTTTCTGCAATGCTGATCAGGTTTGTAACGTTTTCTTCATATCCTGACGGGTTCACAAACGAACCGATGACAAATCCACATTTATTCTCAATAGGTTTGATAGGAAGATTATCGAGGACACCTCCATCCACATAATGTATCTTGTTTATTACTACAGGTTTGAACAGAACAGGAATACTTGCAGAAGCTATTACTACATTAAGAAGTTCCCCGTCAGAGAAATAAACAATCCTGCCATGATTCAGATCTGTTGCTGTTATGAACATCGGGATCTTAAGTTCTTCGAAGGTTTTTGCTCTCAGATTATCCCTGAGGAGCCTGACAACTCCTGATATCTGCAATAATCCTTCCCTTGGTACGGTGGGCCGTATGTAATGCATCATGCTGTTGGAATTCAGAATTTTCATTATTTCTAAAGGTTTATACCCGTCGGCATAAAGAACACCAACAATAGCACCGGCACTTGTTGCAGAAATGATATCAGGAAAGATCCCCGCTTCATTTAACGCCTGTAAAACTCCTATATGAGCAAATCCTTTTGCTCCTCCTCCGCTAAGTACAAGTCCGATTTTATATTTTTCTGTTTGCATATTGCCTTACTCTGAATCTATCTGTGAAATAAAGAAAATAAACAAGTAATCTAATGTTAGTAAATACACCGCAGCATTGAATATTTCAGCAAAGATAAACAATGATCGTGAATAGATTCAATCTATTCATTACCTTTAATTATCGCGCAAATATTATAAATTTGACAGGTAAAAAACTATGATTTTCATAAATTAAAATTATTATGCAATTTCTGTTAACAGGTTATGACGGGACGGATCAGGAAGCGCCTGGCCGCAGGATGAAAGTCAGGGAGGAACACCTGGCCAGGGCAAGGATACATAAAAAGAAAGGAGAGATACTTTTCGGCGGAGCCATTCTGAACGATGAGGGACAAATGACAGGGTCGGTGATCGTATATGAGTTAGCGGACCGGCAAGCGCTTGATACTCTGTTGAAAGATGAGCCATATATCAAGGGAAACGTATGGAAAAAGATGGAGATCCGTCCGTTCCGGCTTGCTAAAATCGACCAGCAGTAATGGAGTTAAGAAAATTTACACCTTCTGTAGATAAGAGGATCCTGGTTCTGGTTGCAGGTTTAATGTGGTGTGGAGTAGGGGTAATGCTGGCCTGTTTTGCTTATTCGTGGCTATCGGCATTATCAGTAAGTGAGAAGGAACTATATTATGTTGCAGGATTTCTGACTGCCATGCCAATACACCATTTTGGTTTCCTGAAAATTGCTGACAGGAACCTGCGAAGGCTTTTGCCAATCACGCAAAAGAAGTGTTTTTTCTCCTTTATGACCTGGAAAAGCTACATTATTGTGGTCATTATGGTTTCAATGGGGATCATGCTACGTCATTCATCAATACCGAAACGCTATCTTTCCATCCTTTATAATGGTATCGGTCTGGCTTTGTTCCTGTCAGGTATAAGGTATTTCAGATTTTTTATCCGTTTGCTTCCGGGGAAGGAGCAGGGAGCAGGGAGCGGGGAACATATAAAAAGATGAATGGTATTTTCTAAGGATATTAAAGACTGATGGATGGCCAGTTATCGTTATCCCATTTTATCTCTTTGATAATGAGCTTTGAACGACCATTATCAAACATATCGTAGCCATGCATGATAAAAATATCCTTTCCATCGAATGTGTAGGCGGCGCAGTGTCCAACAGCTGCCCAGTTTTCATTTCCCTGTGCAACAAGGGTACCTCCCCCGGGTATACCATGCTTCCGGCTTCGCTACCGATAACAAATCGTCAGAGAGCTTAACCATTTTTATACCCCCCCAGAAGGAGCCGAAACAAAGCCATCCCTGGCAGTTATCAATAATAAGGTTTGGATCAATAGCGTTCCACATGTCACGGTTTGGGACAGATTGTAAAACAATGCCATGATCGATCCATTTGAAATCATCATCCGACCGGTTCAGGGTACGGTTTGTTGCGACACCAATTACAGAAGTGTTTTTTCCAAAGGCAGGGACTGAATAGTACAGGTAATAAGTTCCGTTTACGAATGAGATATCGGGAGCCCACATGCTGTTACCCCTGTAACCGGGAATGATCTCCGGTGTAAGCCATGAAGGAGGTCCGGAAAAAACTGCTTGTTCTCTTTTCCAGTTCATCGTGTCGCTGGAAGAAGAAACTGATACTCCGTTTCCGGTGCTGAAGAGATACCAGGTGCTGTCCTGCCTGATCAGTACCGGGTCGTGAGTTCCCCATAAACCTGCATTCGGATTATGTATCTGAACGAGAAGGGGATCATCCGTCTTCACTGGAGGAGTTTTTCCGGTGATGCTATTTGTTTTTTCCCTTACCTGGGAATAAATAGAAGGACCTCCGGAAATAACCATAATAATCAGAGGGAGCAGCTTAATAACAGAAAAGGATTTTATATCTGATTTCATTTCATTACGTATCTTTGATCGATCCTGGTTTATGTTCGGAATTTACGCATTGTTTTTCCTTTCCGGACTTTTATCCTATCTCAGGTATCTGAATGAGGCGGAAAACAAGCGGAAAAGAGTTACCTGGCTCGGAATTACCTTTTTATTCTTTCTCTTATCCTGCCTGTCGAAAGCTATGGCAGTGGTCTTTCCGCTTGTCCTTTTATTAATTACTTTCTGGATGCACGATCCGGAAGGTAAGAAATCTGCCGGTGCATCAGTTAAGGAAGCTCTGTCAGTAAGAGCGCTTGTACCGCTCATACCCTTTTTTGTTATATCACTGGTATTCGGTATTCTGGCAATATCTATTAACAGGTTTAATACTTTCAGTACGGGCCACAAAATACAAACAGCATGTTATGGATACCTGGCTTACCTGGTTAAATTCTTCTTTCCCGGTAAGCAGCTGGCTGTTTATCCGTATCCTTCTCAACAGGAATATGACCACGGGACATTTGGTATTATGCTGAAGATGGCACCTTTTGCTTTAGTTGTCCTGGCAGGGCTTGTGTTTTATTCTTTGAAAAAGACAAAATTATTTGTATTTGGAATGGGATTTTCTTTTGTCACTGTGATGATGCTTCTGCAGTTCATATCAGTTGGTGTTGCAATTATTGCCGACAGGTATACTTATTTATCATATGCTGGCCTGACATTTATACCGGCTATGCTTATAGGGAAGGATCATTCAGTGAAAAAGATCCCTTTATATATTCTGACAGGAGGCTTTATAATTCTTATGATGATCCTGGCAGAAAGACAGGTTGATGTGTGGAGTAACAGCGAATCGCTCTGGAAACGGGTAATTGAGCAATACCCCACACAAGAGACGGCTCGCAGCATAAGAGGATTATATTATGCAAAGCTGGCCAGAAAATCGGCTGATGAAGCTGAGAAGACATATTACGAGGAAAATGCCATGAAGGATTTAACCGTTGCTATAGGGGCCGGCACCGGCAGGCCTGATGTAATGGAAGGAGCGGGTTGTATATATGGCAGGAGGGGAGACTTTAAAAATGCATTAATATATCTCGACAAAGCAATTCAGCTCAAGCCTGACAAAGGAAGCGCCTATTTTAACAGGGGTCTGACATACAGTATGTTAAACAGAAATGAAGAGGCTATTGTCGATTATAATACAGCTCTTCTCTATCAGCCGGAAAATGCAACTGCAATAATTAACAACAGGTCTAACATCTTATTGGAAACAGGAAGATATAAAGAGGCAATT
>CAYQBZ010000117.1:0-2834 GCA_964415855.1 uncultured Rikenellaceae bacterium | reverse complement strand
TTGCAGATTTTGATTACCTGGTAAGTAAAAACGGTGGTAATTTTTAATATTATTATAACAGGGCCGTTGCAAAACAAATGACAAATGATATGCAGGGTGCAGTAACAGATTACCGGAGTGCGCTGAAAATAAAACCCGATGATCAGATGAGTATGACACAACTACAAAATTTGCTTAAATTTATTCAGCGAAACAGGTAAACTGAACAATTTCAGATTCGAACGGTTAATATTTTAAAAGACTTAAGAATATGGCTTATACATTACAACCCGGACAAAAGGCTGTGGATTTTAAGCTTCCTTCAACAGAAGGTAAGGAGTACAGCCTTACAGATTTCAGGGATTACAAATACCTGGTTATCTTTTTCACCTGTAATCATTGTCCGTATGTGCTTGGTTCGGATGAAGTTACCAGGGCAACGGTCAATAAGTTCCGCAGCAGGGGAGTAGGTTTTGCGGGAATAAACTCGAACAGTGAGAACACCTATCCGGAGGACTCGTTTCCCAATATGGTGGAAAGGATGAAAAAACATAAATTTCCATGGGTATATCTGTACGATGAATCCCAGGAAATTGCCAAAGCTTATGGTGCCTTAAAGACACCTCATTTCTATGTTTTCGATGAAGATAGAAAGCTGGTTTATACTGGTCGTGGTGTGGACAATCCGCGTGACACTTCACGGATGACGGTAAACAACCTCGATATGGCCCTTGAGGAGCTGACAAGCGGAAAACCTGTCTCAGTGCCGCTTACTAATCCTATCGGCTGTAACATTAAATGGGATGGAAAGGACGCCCACTGGATGCCTGCTGATGCATGCGATCTTGTGTAGGAAAATATTATTCAGGGAGCAAGCCGTTCAATGGTCCAGGTCTGTCCCTTTCTTTTATAGGTAATACGGTCGTGCAGACGATATTCTCCGTTCTGCCAGAACTCAAACCAGTCGGGGACCAGCCTGTACCCTCCCCAGGAGGAAGGTTTTGGGACAGGATTATCAGAAAATCTCCGTTTAAAGTGTTCGTAACGTTTTTCAAGATACTGCCGGTCGGGAATAGCACTGCTCTGTTTGCTCGACCATGCAGAAAGCTGGCTTTCCCTGGGCCGGGAATTGAAGTATAGTCTGGAATCTGCTGCGGATAGCTTTTTTACTTTACCTTCAATCCTTACCTGGCGGCCGGATTCAGGCCAGTAAAAATGTAAAGCAGCAAAGGGATTGGATGACAGGTGTGATCCCTTCGTGCTGTTGTAATTTGTGAAGAAGACGAACCCGGATTCATCGTAACTTTTCAGAAGAACGGTACGTACTGAGACCCTGCCGCCGGAAGGAGCTGTACCAAGTGATACTGCTTCCGGAATGGCTGTTCCTGAATTAAGTTGTTCCCTGTACCAGATGTCAAACTGGAGGAAGGGATTGGGATCGACGGTCTTTTCAGAGAAGATTGTTTCAGGTATCATTTTATAATAACGTTGTCTCAGCTATTATAATAACCGTTAACCTTGTTTAATGTTTAAAGTATTACAGGAAAACAGGATATAACGCTCTTTAAGAACTAATAGTCTCTTAAGTGCCTGCCCTCTTCAAGGTCGTTATGGACAAGGGCCCAGTTCCCGCTTTTAAGCACAACCAGGTCAGCAGCGCTTCCCGGGTTTGGAATATCAGTATCTTCAACAGTGCTCCAGGTCATACCCATATCACTTGAAACACTTTTCATGAGTCGTTGAGGTGGCGGGCCATTATCGCGCATTAAAGCCACTATTGAACTGTCCCTGCAAAGTGCAAGTGTTGGCTGAACAGGTCCTGCACCGACTATTGGTTCACTGAAATACCAGTAAGCTCCAAGGTTATCTGTTATGGCTATCATGGAAAAATCAAATCCGTCGGAATAAAGAGGCAGAAGTATTTTGCTCCCCCATGCGAAGGGGCTTGTTTCGGCTTTGCCAGCCTATCCTTCGCATTAACGGGTAACCAAGCTGTGTCCTTACCTTTTCACCATTTTCATCAATATCGATCCCATTGCTTATGAGGTTTGTTCCCCGGGCAATATTGAGATAGCGTGTAAGTGCATTTTCCCACATTTCCCTGCTGATTACGCCATCGTCACCTGTTTTTATATAACCGGCAGATACCAGGTAGCTGTAATAATCATCATATTTTCTGGTAAGTGTTTTCATAAAAGAATCATTTTTCCCAATGCCATCAGGAATGCTCTCACCGGGTTTAACGTGGATCATATCCTGCCATATCCATTGTGGAGGACCGGATTTCTGCATATAGTTATTGCTGATCCGGTATTTAAGCAGGGAAGACTCCCACTGATATGCCATAACGGTATACCATACCAGCCAGAGTCTTGATCTGTTATCTGTAAAAAGAACAGGATTAATATCGGGAAAACCCGGTACATCGGCCATGATGAAAGGTTCATCCCGGCGATGAGATGTACGATCATAGCGTGATCCCATAATCTTAACATCATCGGCAGTACGTTCGAAGCTACCCTGGAACCAGGCAACGATAAGATCCTTATTGGGTAGCTCAACAATTGATGAGCCATGGCAATGCTGAAGCTGCAGCGGGAAAATATTCTCAAGCACCAGTGAATCTGCAGCTTGCAGCTCCTGTATTTTCTTACCCTGGTCCATGGAACATCCTGCGAAGATTACTGATAATAACAGCATTAGATATACAAAATATTTCATACTCAATTTTTCTTAAAATTAATAAAAAGGTAAATATTGTTTGTATAACTGTATTCCCATGTTATTTTTGATACTTGCCTGAGGCGGTTTCAGATGTTCCCGGATAATATGAAATACATATACAAGATCTTTTT
>CAYQBZ010000116.1:0-8858 GCA_964415855.1 uncultured Rikenellaceae bacterium | reverse complement strand
CTGTATACAGACAAAAAAGAGTAATGCCACTACAAGGGCCGGAAAAGACACTACCATAAAGTTTGAAATATTCCTGTAGGTATGAAAAAAGAGAGAAGTAAGAATAGTGATAAATATAAATATCACAACTCCGAAAAGTGGTTTTTTGAATCCGAGGATAGCTCCAAGCAATATCACAATACCAGGGGAAGCATGGATCAGGAACCCGCCTATTTCCTTTGTCCGCCATTCAAAAGGCGTGTCGAGGGCCATCAGAAAGAAAAATGCACCATATATAATTCCCAGTACCAGGGCCGCATACCGGTAGAGGCCGTATGTTTTCATTGTTTTATATATTAAGCCTGTATCTTTAACTTATAAACTTTACTCCAGCGTAGTCCTGCCAAGGACTATATCCTGTTCAGTCTGATGAAGATCAAATATCAGTATCTCGTTCATTCCCTTTCTAAGCCAGGAGGCTGGGCAATATAACCTGTTTTGTGGTCCAATATTCCAGTACCTTCCCAGGTTATGCCCGTTTACCCAGACAATTCCTTTGGTAAAGTTTGAAACATCAATATATGTATCAGCTGTACGAATGAGAGATACATTTCCTTTAAAGAATATACCCGGTTTGTTCAGGTTCTTCCCGGTGGATCTCAGATCATAGATGAACTGATGATCCATTGGCAGATTGTATACCTGCCAGTTCATCAATGTCATGCCATTCAGCGTGACCCTGTCGGTAATGCCTTTTCTGTCAATCATATACTGTCCAAAATTGATCCGACCCATTGCTTCGACCAGAATTTCCAGCACCGGGACATCAACATTGGTTTCAGGTATATCTATAGTATTGATCCCTTCCCGCCGGTCCAGTTTTCCAATATACTCCCCGTTCAGAAAGACGGTTGCATAATCATGAATATCGGTTACTGTCAGCTTGCCTTTTTTATGACCGATCAGCTCAGTTTTATACAGGATAAATCCATAATCCTGTCCATATGATTCAAATGTTCCCGGTTGCACTGAATTAACCGGAGCAGGAAGATTATCCCACACTGAAGTAAATTTTTGCATGGCTATTGGAGGGATCTCCATCGCAGGTATTTCCGCTGGTATCTGCTCCAGCTTTTCCCCTTTTGGCAGGTATGAACCAAGAAGGTTTCTGAGAGCCATATATTTAGGTGTTGGTCTGCCCTGTTCATTTATCGGTGCATCATAATCATAACTGGTTATATCCGGCTCATATCCCTTTCCGCCGGAATTTGCCCCTGCTGTATAGCCAAAGTTTGTTCCCCCGTGTATAACATAAAAGTTGAATGATTTTTTATTGTCCAAAAGGAACTTAACCTCTCTCAACAACCGCGCGGTATCTGGTCTGGCCCAGGGCTCACCCCAGTGAGTCAGCCACCCGGGATATGTCTCACTGCTAAAAACAGGCACGCCCGGGTTCATTTTGGCAGCCAGTTCAAAGTGAGCAGGAGAGCTTCCCGAATCCAGTCCTACAGCGCTCCCTGGCAGGGAACCTGCTTCAAGCATGTAGGTAGTGGGACCATCACCTGTAAATGTAGGAATCTCAAGTCCGGTCTCATTCCATATTTCCCGTAATCTCAGCATATAATTCCTGTCGTTCCCATAGCTGCCGTATTCATTTTCTATCTGAACCATTATTACCGGACCACCATTTGTAATCAGGAAGGGCTTGATCTCCTCAGCCAGCCTTTTAAGATAACGTTCAGCAGCAGCCATATATCTTGGATCCATACATCTCAGCCTGATGTCCGGTATCCTAAGCAGATAGGGAGGGATCCCTCCCAGCTCCCACTCGGCGCAGACGTAAGGACCTGGACGTAATATAAGCCACATATCCTCTTCCTTCACCATTTCAATAAATCCGGCAAGATTATGGTTATCAGTTGTAAAATCATATACACCTTCTTCAGATTCATGGAAATTCCAGAAGATATATGCTGAGATGGTATTGCATCCCATTGCTTTAGCCATCTGTATCCTGTGTCGCCAGTATTCTGCAGGTATCCTTGCAGGATGCAACTCCCCGCTTATTATCTGAAAAGGTTTGTCGTCGAGCATAAACTCGGATGTACCAAGCGTGAATGTATGTCTTGCCCTTTGGCCCATAGTGTTCAAATCTGCCAGAAGGAAGAAAACTGTAAGTATTAAAACTCTTTTTATCGTAATCATATCAACACCATATATTTATAAGATCCTATTATAATTGAATACTTCATTATCACCTTTTACACTGAATATATTGTATCCTTTAATACTCCCATTCTCCTATATTGCCTGGAAACTATGGAGTTTACGGTAAAATCCATCTTTCCTTTTCATGAGTTCATCATGATTTCCTGTCTCAATTATTCTTCCATCATCCAGGACAACAATAAGATCTGCATTCTGTATGGTAGAGAGCCGGTGTGCAATTACAATCGAAGTCCTGTTCTTCATCAGCTTAAGAATTGCATCCTGTACAAGCCGTTCCGACTCAGTGTCCAGGGCTGAGGTAGCCTCATCGAGGATCAGGATAGGCGGATTGGCTAAAATGGCCCTTGCAATGCTTATCCTTTGTCTCTGCCCTCCGCTGAGTTTGTTTCCTGATTCACCCACGCTGCTTTCATAGCCCTGCTCCGTCTCTATTATAAAATCGTGTGCATTGGCAATACGGGCAGCACTCTCAACCTTTTCCATATCAGCGGATTCAATCCCAAAAGCAATATTTTCCCTGAATGAGGTATTGAACAGTATCGGAGTCTGGCTTACGATTCCCATCAGATAACGTAGATCTTTAATTCTGACATCACGTACATCGACACCATCTAAAACGATACTTCCCTGGTTGGTGTCCATAAACCTCGGGAGCAGATCGGCCAGAGTTGATTTACCGGCGCCCGATTTGCCTACTATTGCCACAGTCTGTCCCTTTCTTATCCTGAGATTTATATCTTTAAGAACAGGTTCGGTATTGTATGCAAACCACACTCCCCTGAATTCAATAGAGTCCTTAAATTCTGAAACGGCCAATGAGTCTTCTCTTTCATCTATCATCAGATCCGCATCGAGGATCTGGTCAATCCGGTCTATTGAAGCCATGCCTTTCTGGATACTAAAATAAGCCGTTGTAATATTCTTTGCAGGCTGTATTATCTGTGAGAATACAATCAGGTAAGCCATAAGCTTGCCCGGAGTCATATTACCTGCACCCTGCAGGGCAAGGGTTCCTCCAACATACATCAATACCATGACAACTATTGTAGCCAGAAATTCACTTATGGGAGAGGCCAGATATGCTTTTCTGGTAACACGTTTGAAAACTTTGGCATACTTTTCATTCGACTCGGAAAACTGAGACTTCATCTTTTCTTCTGCATTAAATCCTTTAACAATCCGGAGTCCGGTCAATGTCTCCTCAACAACAGAGAGCAGCCTGCCCAGGTGTTGTTGCCCGAGAAGTGATGACGACCTTAATGTTCTGCTCGCCCTTCCGATCAGCCATCCACTTACGGGAAGAAGTGCCAGGGCAAAAAGTGTTAACTCGAAACTGCTTACGAAAAGATAGATTACAAAGATGAAGATATACATAGGATCCCTGAACAGCATTGTAAGTGATGACATAACGGATATCTCTATTTCCTGCACATCATTTGAGATCCTGGTCATCACGTCGCCTTTACGGGCATCTGTAAAGAAGGATAAAGGGAGCATAAGTACCTTGTGATATAGCTTTCTTCTCAGGTCCCTTACCGTACTGGCCCTCATAAAAGCCATGCAATTATTTGCCAGGAAAATGAAACCGTTCTTGAAAAAGCTGGCAACGATTACAATCAGGACAACAAGTAATAAGGCGCCCTCCTTTCCATTGTGATCGATGAATGCTGCCAGGTAATACTTGCCGAAATCGCTCAGATAGGCGATGCTTGGCTGAAATTTACCCGGATCCGGAACTCTTTCAACAGTATCAAAGAGCATATCCAGGAAAGGTTTGGCCAGCGTATAGGAGAAAAGTGCAAAAAGAGCACTCAGGATATTATACAGAATGTTTTTAAAAGCCGACCATCTATACGGTGCAAAGTATTTAAGCAGCAATCTTATGTTATTCATCTATCCGGCATGGTATTAAAAGCCTGTATAATTAAACGGAGTTATTCTCTTCAGCTCAGATTTGATATCCTCCCCCAGGTCAAGGTTATCTATGAAATCAACAATTGATTCATAAGTAATCTTCCTGTTTGTACGGGTAAGCTCAAGAAGGGCCTCATAGGGTTTTGGATAACCTTCTCTTCGCAGGATTGTCTGGATAGCTTCTGCAACTACTGCCCAGTTATTATCAAGATCATTCCTAATTTTTTCTTTATTGACAATCAGCTTGTTAAGTCCTTTAAGTAACGATTTCATTGCAATCACTGTATGACCAACAGGCACTCCGACATTTCTCAACACGGTAGAATCGGTCAGATCGCGCTGAAGTCTTGACACAGGGAGCTTCATTGAAAGGTGCTCAAAGATTGCATTGGCATACCCGAGGTTTCCTTCACAATTCTCAAAATCGATAGGATTAACCTTATGAGGCATGGCTGAAGAGCCGATCTCACCCTTCTTAATCTTCTGACTGAAATATTCCATCGAGATATACGACCACATATCCTTTGACAAATCAAGAAGAATTACATTTATCCTTCTCATATTGTCGAAAAGTGCAGCCAGGTTATCATAATGCTCGATCTGTGTGGTGGGGTGTGATCTCAGTAAACCAAGTTCCTCATTAACAAAATTATCTGCAAAGGAGAACCAGTTTATATCGGGATAAGCTGCCTTATGTGCATTGAAGTTCCCTGTTGCACCTCCGAATTTTGCCGAATATGGGATCTGTCCGAAATATTTTGATTGTCCGTCTATCCTTGAAATAAAGACATCTATCTCTTTCCCCAGCCTTGTGGGTGATGCAGGCTGCCCATGCGTGCGAGCCAGCATAGGGATATCCTTCCATTCTTCGGCAAAACCTGAAAGAGTCTCTCTCACCTCGTAGAGTACAGGAAAATATATGTTTATCAGGGCATCTTTAATTGATAACGGAACGGCTGTATTATTGATATCCTGAGACGTAAGTCCGAAATGAATAAATTCACTCCACTCATCAAATCCTTCATCAGCAAACCGGTCCTTCAGAAAATATTCGATTGCCTTCACATCATGATTTGTGATCCTCTCCTTGTCCTTTATCCCCTCGGCATCCTTTATGTTAAATTCCTCGTATATCGATCTCAGCACTTTGAAATTGTCCTTCCTGAAACTGGTCAGCTGGGGCAGGGGTATGTTACACAGTGCAATAAAATATTCAATCTCGACCATTAACCTGTACCGGATAAGACCGAACTCAGAAAAATAGTGATCTAGTTCTTCAACTTTCTGCCTGTAACGGCCGTCAAGAGGAGAAATGGCAGTAAGAAAATTTAATTCCATTGTTTGCCAGAATGTGTTTACAGTTGTTATTACTATATCTGCAAAAGTAGTATTTTAGACGTTGCAAAAAAAGGGTATGGAGAAAATCAGGATTTCGGCTGTTAAATATGCAAATACTTATCCGTTCATTTATGGGTTAAAAGAAAGCGGGTTCGATAAGAGAGTTATCATCGAAACAGACCATCCGGCAGAATGTGCGGAAAAACTGATCAGCGGTAAGGTAGATATTGGCCTGATACCTGTTGCAGCCCTTTCTGCAATGAGGGAATATCACATCATCACCAATTATTGTCTTGGAGCTTATGGAAAAGTCAGGACAGTTATGCTCCTGAGCAACTGCCCTTTTGGTGAGTTGGATGAGATAAACCTCGACTACCGGTCACAGTCATCGGTCAACCTGGTTCGTATCCTTGCTAAAAATGCATGGAAAAGAAAATTCAGGTGGAATAATACTTCAGAGGGATTTGATTTTGTAAATATCCCATGCAATGAAGCAGTTGTTCTTATAGGTGACCAGTGTTTCGCCTATGAAAATAACTTCAGGTACAGAATAGACCTGGCTGAAGAATGGAACAAATTTACCGGACTTCCGTTTGCTTTTGCTTGCTGGACAGCCAACAGGAAACTTGATAAGGGATTTATTTCGGATTTTAATGATGCACTTTCACTGGGTGTGGGTGATATCCCCTCCGTTGTTGAAAAGTATGGCAGGTCAGGGTTGATCAGAGGTGAAGATCTTAAGATATATCTCACTGAAAATATGAGTTATGAACTTAACGATGACAAAAGAAAAGCTATAAGCATCTTCCTTGAACTGATGAGTAAATTGTAACCTGAAGCAATATTTCCGGGGTAACGATCGGGATAAATATTTTTCCTTCCCGTTTTACGAAATATCAAGCGGCTCATTTTCAAATTATCTATTTTATGATTAACTTTGATTTTTAGGAACTTTTGATAAAATATCGACTAATTAAATTGATAAAATCATGGCTAGAACAATCACCTTTAATGAACTCCGGAAGATAAAAGACCAGTTACCCTCCGGTAGCATGAGACAGATTGCCGATAAACTGGATTTGAATGAAGAAACTGTACGGAACTACTTCGGAGGGAGAAATTTTGACAAGGGACAGAGTGTCGGTATTCATTTTGAGCAGGGACCGGATGGAGGTATTGTAAAATTCGACGACACAACTATACTCGATTTAGCAAAGAAAATGATAAACTACTAATTCGTTCCCGGCAGTCTGTTGTAAAGCAAAAGGCTGCCTCTTTTGCTTTTTTTTTGCTATATACCATTACTGAATAAAGATCTGAAGATATTATCGGGCAACCTAATGCTTCTTTATCAGAACAGTATTAAACGTAAGAGTCATTTCTGCCTCTTTTACTTATAAGAAACAGGGTTTGATTCCTTACTCATAAGCAACCTTTCAGCCCGTATAATATAAGCTCAAGCCTGGTGTTAATGTTTTCACAATAGCTGTTACAAGAATAACAGTAAAATCATGTTTCAATATACAAACAGATTCTTAAAACGATACTGAATAACAGGATAAACAAAGATCTCGTTAACTCCTAAGTATTTAAATATATGGGCTTTACAAGGAAATAGAAGATTATTATTCTTCCCCTGATCATGCTTAATATGCATTACCCGGGCATGTTATTATGGGATAAAGTCAAGTAAAATAGGACTATTTGCATATAAGAAGATATGCATAAATACTCATATGATTATCGCATAATTGCCATTGAATCACCGTCTTCCATAGTCTACATTTGATGTGAACCTATACTTAGGATAATGATAGATGTACTATTGAAAGAACCTGAAGGGAAACAAAATTCTCAAGGGGCCGTAAATGTCAGCGAAAGGGTTGATAAACCTATCAAAAGTATAATGAAGTCTGTTTCCTGGCGCATAGTAGGAACACTTGACACAATAATTATAAGCTACTTTATCACCGGTAAGGTCACCCTGGCCCTGTCAATCGGGAGTATCGAGGTGCTTACAAAGACAATTCTCTATTATTTCCACGAGAGATTGTGGGCGCATATTCATAGGATAAAATTAAATCTCTCCTTTAAATCAAATGAAAGACATTACAACGTTAAGAGAGTTGAACGATCAGCTGTCGGGCAAATCAATTGAAGAACGCCTCGCTAAACTCGTCACTTTCTTTCCCGGCAAGATAATCTTCACAACAAGCTTTGGCATAGAAGATCAGGTCATTACGCATATCATTTTCAAAAATGATATTGATATTAAGGTTATAACACTTGATACAGGCAGATTATTCCCCGAAACATACGATGTCTTTTCCCAGACAATCATCCGGTATAATAAAAACATTGTTACATATTTTCCTGAATACGAAGCTGTTGAAAAACTTGTCACAGAAAAAGGACCACTCAGTTTCTATAAATCGCTGGAGAACAGGATGGAGTGCTGCAGGATAAGGAAAGTTGTCCCGCTGAACAGGGCCCTGAAGGGTATGGAATGCTGGATTTCAGGGATAAGGGCCAGTCAGTCGGATAATCGAAGTAATATGAGTGATCTGGAATATGACGAAGATAAGAAACTCTTTAAGTTCCATCCGCTTTTTGACTGGTCTTTTGATGATGTTGAAACATATATCAAGGAAAATAATATCCCATATAATTCACTTCATGATAAAGGCTACCTGAGCATTGGATGCGAACCCTGTACAAGAGCAGTTTTTAAGGGCCAGGATTTTCGCGCCGGCAGATGGTGGTGGGAAAACGAGGGTCCGAAAGAGTGTGGTTGTCATATAAAATAAGGTGCTGGATTTAATTATAAGATGAAAATTAATGAGTGATCAGTTAAATATAGCAAATGACCATCTTAAGGAGCTGGAGAACGAGGCGATCTTTGTCATGAGGGAAGTTGCTTCACAGTTTGAAAATAAAGTACTGTTATTCTCAGGTGGTAAAGATTCAATAGTACTTGTCCACCTGGCCAGGAAAGCCTTCTGGCCTGCCAGGATACCTTTCAGCCTTATGCACATTGACACAGGACATAACTTTGAAGAGACTCTGAAGTTTCGCGACGATCTTGCCGGGGAATTTAATGCAGATCTGATAGTAAGATATGTTCAGGATTCCATAGACAAAGGAAGGGTGGTTGAGGAAAAAGGTATAAATGCCAGCCGCAACAAAGCCCAGACAGTGACACTTCTTGATGCTATTGAGGAACTTAAGATAGATGTTGCCATAGGGGGAGGCAGACGTGATGAAGAAAAGGCCAGGGCCAAGGAACGGTTTTTCTCACACAGGAATGAGTTCGGACAGTGGGATCCTAAAAATCAGCGTCCGGAATTATGGAACATTTTTAACGGCAGGAAACACCTTGGCGAGCATTTCAGGATTTT
>CAYQBZ010000115.1:0-8861 GCA_964415855.1 uncultured Rikenellaceae bacterium | reverse complement strand
CCAGGTGGGCTTACGAGGCATTATGTGTTGCAGAGTTTAAAAATAATAAGTTTGAAAGACCATTTTTCCGCTACGACATGGAAGTAAGCCAGAATGACTGGTATGCTTCTTATCTCCTTCCTGCACTGAAAACAAAAATTGACGAATGTCTTTCCGGTGGAAAAGATCCTGATTACAGGGAATATTCAGAAACGAATTTTGAGAAAATCAACTATCATATTAATGACCTGGCTGCCATATCCGGTATTAAGCCGGGGCCATGGCTGACAGATGTCAATTATGATAAGTTTAACGATAAGGTGGCTGACGAGGCAAAATCGTTCCTTGATAGCCTCAGGCTGACTTTCAGGACGAAGAGCCGCTCGGTGGCCCACATGCGCGATTCTTTGTATAATATGATCGTTGCAGGAATGGGAGAACCTGCATTTCTGAAGATGAGGGAACAGAATTATAATGAGAATCTTGCTAATATTGTGCTCAACAGGCTTACCGTCAGTAAAATATACGACGGTGACAAGATGCTTATCCAGAAAGCTGATCCGATCTTTATGACACCTGCTTCCAGTTGGGGCAGGGCGCATTTTTTCGCTCCTTTTAAACGAGTAGGCAAGCTAAGGATTGGAACCCTGATATTCAACCTTATTGCTATCTGGCTCATGACGATCATGCTGTTCATCACTTTATATTATAACATTCTGAAACGGTTCATTGCACTGCTTGAGTCGCTCAAATTGCCAATACTCAGAAAGTTCGGAAGAGACCTGCTGCAGTTTTAACATAAATATAAGCATCCTGCTGCCCTTTCCGCTCGGCTGAAGAAATATAAAAGTAACGGACCTCTTACGATAATTACGGGAAAGCACGGATTAGAGAGATAGGGAGGGATTGGATAAAAAGGGAGACATATGTAGTAATATTCAGAAAGGGAGAAAAGATGGCCGGAGTACAACCCAAAAAGGGACTGGGGCAACATTTCCTTAAAGACACTCATATTGCAGCTAAGATCGCCGGATCGCTGACAGGAAAAGGATATGATTCTGTTCTGGAGATCGGTCCCGGGATGGGAATATTGACAGGATTTCTTATTAAAAGAGGATTTCCCGACTTCAGGGTTATTGAGATAGACAATGAGTCGGTCCACTACCTGAAGGAAAATTACCCCGACCTGGAAAATATTATAAGAGGCGATTTTCTCTCAATTGACATCAGTTCAATTTTTCAGGATAAGTTCTCTATTATAGGTAATTTCCCTTACAATATCTCAACTCAGATCTTGTTCAGGGTACTGAACTACCGCGATAAGGTTGTTGAGCTTACGGGAATGTTGCAGAAAGAAGTTGCAGAAAGGATCTGTGCCGGACCCGGAACGAAAGTATATGGCATTCTAAGTGTTCTGCTTCAGGCATTTTATAAAACAGAATACCTGTTCACGGTGCCTGAAAATGTATTCTCTCCTCCACCTAAAGTAAAATCAGGAGTGATAAGGCTGACCAGGAATGAGGTCAATAGGCTGCCCTGTGATGAGAAATTGTTTTTCAGAGTTGTCAAAGCCTGCTTTAACCAGAGGAGAAAGACTTTAAGGAACTCGGTGCGGGCAGCTTTTACACTTATAAGAGATGACTATAAGGAATTTGGACTAAGGCCTGAACAGTTATCTGTCGAACAGTTCATTGAGCTTACCAGATGGATTGAGAAGAACAGGGTGATATCAGAATGAAAATCCTATTGCTTCAACCGGATTCATTTTTGATGCGGAATAAGCAGGGGCATACCCGGCAACCATACCTATAAATCCCGAAATGAAAATTGCAAGGAACATATTGGCTATTGTCAGATGCATATTCAATTCGTACAGATAGTTTATTATGGACGTCCCGATGAGTATCATAATTATTCCCAATATCCCTCCTATTACCGAAAGCAGCACCGACTCAACAAGAAACTGCTGAAGGATAAAAAACCTTTTTGCTCCGAGAGCCTTCTGGATACCAATGGTATTTGTCCTTTCCCTTACTGAAACGAACATAATATTGGCGATGCCGAAACCACCTACTAGAATTGAAAATCCTCCTATCAGCCAGCCCCCGATATTTATTCCAGCAAAAACAGCATCAAATCCCTGCGAAAGTAGACTAGCCCTGTTAACAGAGAAATTGGTCTCTTCCGTTGGGCGCAACCTCCTTGCAGCTCTCAGTATCATTGTTGCTTCATCGCTTAGCTCCTGTACCGCTACCTCAGGTCTGGCTTTGATAATAAGCTGCGATTCTATGAACCTGTTCCGGAGATTAATGAATGTCTTTCCAAAGTTCAGTGGTACCATCGTTAACTCATCCATCCCGCTGTCGCTTATCCCGCCCTTACCCTCTTTCTTAAATACACCTATCACAATAGTCTTGAAACCCGATATAGATATTTCCTTACCTACAGGATCGGCATTTTCAAACAACCTGTTTGCTATTTCTGCCCCCAGTATTGCCACGTTTTTGCCTGAAGAAGCTTCATAGGGTGAGAAGTACCTTCCTTTTTCAATTTCGAACGACCTGACATCCTGGAACTCATTTGAAATTGCTCCGACAGTGGCATCGGACGCTATATTTTTATGGAACTTTACCTGTTTTGGCTGAAAAACTGCGAAACAGGTTGATTCGGCTTTAGTCGATTTCTTCATTATCGCCTCATAGTCTGAAACTGAAATCGGAGGCCAGGTTATTATATCCCACCAGGCAAGATCAGGATCGAAAGACCATGGGAATTTCTGAACATAAAGTACATTATCTCCAAGAGACGAGATACTGTCGCGAATAGCCTTTTCCATCCAGTCGAGAACAGTGAAGACCGAAATGATTGAAAATATACCTATGGTTATTCCGAACAGGGAAAGGAATGTCCTCAGTTTATTAACAATTACAGAGTTAACGGCAAAAAGGAATCCCTCTTTCAGTAGTCGTATAAACATTTTAGTGTCCCGGATGAAAAATTTTACGCTCAAATATACTAAAATCATTTGTAGGCGATAATGATATATTATAATGTATTGAGGTTTATAAAAAAATATCTATTTTTAGGCTCCTTAAAAAGAGTATCCAAAGACGATCGTAAATATCATATTATGAGTGACAAAAGAATAAACAGTGCTCTGATTTCAGTTTTTTATAAAGAGGGACTGGACGAAATTGTAAGGAAGCTGCATAAGCTTGGCGTTAAGATTTATTCAACAGGCGGGACATTCACATTTATAAATGATCTGGGGATCGCTGCTGAAAAGGTGGAAGATCTCACATCCTATCCGTCTATCCTTGGTGGAAGGGTTAAGACTCTTCATCCATCCGTTTTTGGAGGCATACTGGCCAGGAGGGAAAACAAAGAAGACCTTGAACAGCTTTCAAAATATAAGATCCCTGAAATTGATCTTGTTATTGTAGACCTTTATCCCTTTGAAGAGACTGTGAAGTCAGTTGATTCTGAGGAGGAGATAATCGAAAAGATAGATATCGGGGGGATCTCCCTTATACGTGCAGCCGCTAAAAACTACAACGATGTGCTTGTTGTATCAGGCAGGGAACAGTATCCCGGTCTTCTTGAACTGCTTGGAGAAAAGAAAGGATTTAGCTCACTCTCTGACAGGAGGAACTACGCTGCCAGGGCATTTCAGACATCCTCCAACTACGATACGGCAATCTTCAGATACTTTAACAGGGAGTCAGCCATCCCTGCTTTCAGGGAGAGTATAGACACCTCCTATCTCCTGCGATATGGCGAAAATCCTCATCAGAAAGGTATATTCTACGGAGACCATTCCCTTATTTTTGAGAAGCTTCATGGTAAGGAGATATCCTATAACAACCTGCTCGATCTTGATGCGGCACTAAACCTTATAGACGAATTCATTTCGACAACATATGTTGTTATTAAGCATAATAATGCATGTGGAGTCGCATGCAGGGAGAATCCCACAGATGCATGGAAGGATGCACTGGCTTGTGACCCTGTTTCTGCATTTGGCGGTGTTATTATTACCAATGTACCTGTGGATGAAGAAACAGCCCTTGAGATAGATAAACTGTTCTTTGAGATCATTACGGCCCCTTCTTATTCGGCCGGGGCGCTGGAAACCCTTAAAAAGAAGAAGAACAGGATAATACTTCTCAGGAAGGAATCGGGAAGAAACGATTACGGGTACAGGTCGTTGCTTAACGGAGTATTGTGGCAGGATAAAGACAACAGCACAGAGACGGTGCATGATATGAAAGCGGTCACCAAACGGGTCCCGACAGATGCAGAACTGGATGACCTTGTTTTTGCAAATATTATTGTGAAGAACAGTAAATCGAATGCAATAGTACTTGCCAAGAACAGACAGCTTTGTGCCAGCGGAATAGGTCAGACATCCAGGGTTGATGCTTTGAAACAGGCTATTGAAAAAGCCCGTACATTCGGATTCGACCTGCAGGGAGCCGTTATGGCTTCAGACGCTTTTTTCCCTTTCCCCGATTGTGTTGAGATAGCTCATAAGGCTGGTATTACCGCAGTGGTGCAACCCGGAGGATCGGTGAGGGACCAGGAATCAATTGACTATTGTTCTTCTAACGGTCTTGCAATGGTATTTACAGGAGTAAGGCATTTTAAACATTGAATATTTAATTAATCATCTCATATAATGGGGCTATTTTCATTCTTAACACAGGAGATTGCGATTGATCTGGGAACAGCAAACACCATAATTATAAATAATGATAAAGTTGTTGTTGATGAACCTTCAATAGTTGCAATTGATAAAAATACAGGGAAGCTGATTGCAATAGGTGAAGCAGCCAGGCAGATGCATGGTAAGACACATGAGAATATAAAAACAATACGACCGTTACGCGATGGCGTAATAGCAGATTTCAATGCTGCCGAACTTATGATAAGAGGGATGATCAAGCTTATTGAGAAAGGCCCTCGTCTCTTCTCCCCATCGCTTAAAATGGTAGTCTGCATACCTTCCGGGAGTACAGAGGTGGAGATCCGTGCCGTTCGCGATTCATCTGAACACGCGGGAGGCCGTGATGTATATATGATATATGAACCTATGGCAGCTGCAATAGGAATAGGACTTGATGTGGAAGCGCCAGAAGGATGCATGGTGGTCGATATTGGCGGAGGAACAACAGAAATAGCAGTTATTGCCCTGGGAGGAATAGTATGTAATAAATCAATCAGGATAGCCGGCGACGGATTCACAGCCGATATCCAGGCCTATATGCGACATCAGCATAATATTAAAATTGGTGAAAGAACTGCTGAAGATATTAAGATAGGAGTGGGAGCTGCTCTTCCGGATATTGAAAATCCCCCGCCGGATTATATCGTCAGGGGTCCAAACATAATGACAGCCCTGCCAATCGAAATACCAATCTCTTACCAGGAAATAGCCTATTGTCTTGATAAATCATTGTCGAAGGTTGAAGCTGCACTCCTAAGCGTTCTTGAGCAAACTCCGCCGGAGTTATATGCCGATATCGTCAGCAAAGGAATATATCTTGCAGGAGGCGGAGCTTTACTGAGAGGTATTGATAAAAGACTAGCCGACAAGATCAATATCCATTTTAATGTCGTTGAGGATCCGCTGCATGCTGTGGCACGAGGTACCGGGGTTGCACTGAAAAATGTTGATAAGTTTCAATTCCTGATGCGATAACTAATATGGTGAATGAGGAATCTGCTGAATTTTCTGGCCAGATACAATAACCTGATTATCTTTCTGATCCTTGAAGGAATAGCTTTTTATTTACTTTCAACCGGTAATGATTATCATAACACACGTGTTGTGAATAGTATCAGAGGTCTCACAGCAGGTATTGAAACAAAAATCAACAATGTTCGTAATTATCTTAATCTCAAGGAGATAAACGCTAAACTTGCTGAGGAGAATGCCTCTCTGAAGAATTATTCACCAATGTTTGGAGAAGGGAGTGATACGGTTTTTTATCCTGTAACTGATTCAGTTTACAGGCAACAATACGTTTATACCACCGCTGAAGTGATATCAAATTCTGTAAACAGGCAGAAGAACTTTTTTACTGTTGACAGGGGAGAACATCAGGGGGTGACTGTTGATATGGCTGTTATCTCAGGACACAGCATTGCCGGAGTGATTGTGGGATGTTCCGGTAATTATTCGCGCGCCATGTCGGTTCTGAACCTTGACTTCCGTTTAAGCGCAAGGATAAAAAGGACAGGGTACTTCGGATCGTTGAGCTGGGACGGGCAGGATGTCAGCCGTGGTATATTAAGTGAAATACCCCAGCATGTATCTGTAAATGTTGGTGATACTATTGAAACAACCGGGTATTCCGCAGTTTTTCCAGAAGGAATACCCATTGGCACCATAATAGATTATAAGAAGCCGGGAAGTGATTTCTACCATATTGCCGTTTTATTTATAACTGATTTCAGGAAACTGCATTTTGTTGAGGTTATCGGGAATATGAAGAAAGAGGAACAACTGGAACTTGAAAATTTATTTCAATGATCAATTCATTATTAAGATTTGGACTGATCTTTATCCTGGTTATGCTGCTCCAGGTACTGCTGTTTAATAACATACAGTTCAGCGGATATGTTAATCCGTATATTTATATTCTGTTCATACTTCTTTTACCTGTGGAAATACCATCGTGGTTACTGCTGTTTCTGTCATTTGCCACAGGTCTGGTCATGGATGTATTTTCAGGCTCCCCCGGAATGCATACTTCCGCTACTGTTATGGCCGGTTTCGTTCGACCGTATGTTCTGAGAATTACTTCACCAAGGGATGGATATGATGCAGGTGCTGAGCCCTCGATGCTGGCATATGGCTTCAACTGGTTTTTTTCCTATGCCCTTATAATTGTACTGGTCCATCATACTGCACTCTTTTATCTTGAGGTCTTCAGATTTGCAGAATTTTTCAGGACATTACTTAGGGTAATATTAAGCTCGGTATTTTCGTTAACTTTTATACTTCTTATTGAATATTACAGGCGGGGAAGGTAGCCGGACAGATTATGAAAGATGCATTCTTAAACAGGAAATATGTTATAATGGCCATGATGGTTGTTGCATCTGTGATTCTTCTGATAAGGCTTTTCACTATTCAGGTAGTAAAAGATACATACCGTCTGTCAGCAGATAATAATGTACTAAGGTATGTCACACAATATCCTTCGCGCGGACTTATTTATGACAGGAATAACAAGCTGATAGTCTTTAACCAGGCTGCATATGATCTGATGGTCGTTCCTGCCCAGACATCAGCTATCGATACTGTTGAGTTATGTAACATACTGGGAATCACGAAGGGAATTTTCGATGAACGGATGAGTGCAGCTGTGGCATATTCACGGCGTGCTCCGTCAGTCTTTCTGAAGCAAATTTCAGATGAAACATATGCCAGGTTACAGGAGAAACTCTTTTTATATCCGGGATTTTACGTGCAGCCCAGGACTCTGAGAAAGTATACCAAACCAATTGGTTCACATCTTCTGGGATATGTGAGTGAAGTGGACGAAGGGATCATAAGAAGAGATCCTTATTATAAGCCAGGTGACTATATCGGCAAACTGGGAATCGAAGAGGCATATGAAAAAGAACTCAGAGGTAAGCGTGGCGTAAAGATCTATCTTGTTGACGTTTACAGCAGGATCAAGGGCTCTTATGCAGATGGGAATTTTGATACCATTGCTGTGCAGGGCGAAAATATCGTTTCGGGAATTGATATTGACCTTCAGGAATATGGTGAGCTTCTTATGAAGAATAAGACCGGCAGTATAGTGGCTATTGAACCAAAGACAGGAGAGATTCTCGCCCTTGTCTCATCACCAAATTTCGATCCCGGTCTGCTTGTAGGGAGGGTAAGATCGGATAATTATTCAAGATTGCAGGCAGATACAATATTTAAGCCGTTGTTTAACAGGGCTTTCATGGCATCTTATCCACCCGGGTCAACTTTCAAACCGGTAAACGGACTCATCGGTCTGCAGGAGAAGGTGATAACTCCCGATACTGAGTTCGGTTGCAACAATGGATACCTGTTTGTCAAGTGTCATTCCCACCGGACCCCCCTGAATCTTGCAGATGCAATAATGATATCGTGTAATTCCTATTTCTGCCAGACCTACAGGAAGATACTTGAGAATCCAGCTTATGGCTCGGTAGCGGAAGCATATGAGAAATGGAGAAATTACCTTACGGAATTTGGCTTTGGCACAAAGCTGGGGACAGAATTCTCCAATGAATTACCCGGTTCAATACCTCCTGTGTCATATTACAACACTCTTTACCAGAACAGGCTGAGGGCGCTTAACATTATTTCTCTCGCCATAGGTCAGGGTGAAATACTTACAACACCTATGCAGATAGCAAATATGACTGCTGCCATTGCCAACAGAGGTTATTATTACACACCTCATATAGTAAAGGGTATCGGAGCAGGCAATGTTATCTCACCGGAATATACAACCTTACACAGGATCAGTATCGACTCGGTGAACTTTGAAAAGATAATTCTCGGAATGGAGGGGGCAGTGAACGGTGGTGAAGGAGCTACGGCACGAATTGCAGCCATAAGGGACATTGTTGTTTGCGGTAAAACAGGCACTGCACAGAATCCTCATGGTGAGGATCATTCTGTATTTACTGCTTTTGCACCAAAGGATGAGCCAAAAATTGCCATAACCGTCTATGTTGAAAATGCCGGTTTCGGATCAACATACGCGGCACCAGTGGCAAGCCTAATGATAGAAAAATACCTGAAAGGGGAAATATCAAATAAATGGCAGGAACAGAGGATACTGGATCTGGACCTGAATGAAAAATTAATTGCAGGTGAGACGGAGAAT
>CAYQBZ010000114.1:0-8864 GCA_964415855.1 uncultured Rikenellaceae bacterium | reverse complement strand
ATCCGGCATTATGCCCCATAAGTTCGATTATCATGATCCTTTTATGTGAATTTGCCGTCGAGTGAAGGCGATCAATAGCTTCAGTGGCAATATTTACAGCAGAATCAAATCCGAATGTAAGGTCGGTTCCCCATACATCATTATCAATCGTTTTTGGGATACCTGCCACATTAAGGCCTTCCTGTGAAAGGAGATGTGCAGTCTTAAGGGTCCCGTTCCCTCCGATGCAGACCAGGCAGTCGAGGCCCATCTGTTCATAATGCTCCCTGATAAGGACAGGTTTGCTTATTTCATTCTTTCCTTTTCCGGCACCTTTGAAGGGTTTTTCCCTTGATGTACCAAGAATGGTCCCTCCAAGAGTTAATATTCCTGACAGTTCATGTTCTGACAGTTCCCGGTATTCCTTATTGATCATACCTGTAAAACCATCACTGATACCAACCAGTTTCATTCCGTATTTGACGATAGCTGTTTTCCCGACACCACGTATTGCAGCATTAATACCCGGACAATCGCCACCTGCCGTGAGAATACCTATTCTCTGGCCTCTAGTTATTTTAGCCATTTTTTCTGATCTAAAGTTGCAAACAAATTTAATGTTTTCTTTTTATATCTGGCTTACCTTATTGATAACGATATCAAAAGAAGAACCGAATTAGAGAAATGCTTATCAGGACACTTCAACAATGTTTTGGGACAATCATATTTTTTTATGTATAACCATTATTTTGAACCTGGCTCTGACTTCATATATAATGTTTATTTCCCGCAGATCCCGCTGATTTACGCAGATGAAGTATATAAATATTCAGACATATTCTGAATAAACTTCGATTAGTAGATATATATTCTGAAACCAGCGAGACTTCTAATTTAAATATTTATTCTTCCGGATACAAATTATCTATCCAGACTTTTAACATGCTTTCCTGAATTTGTGATCAATTGTCTCTTTGATCATTTTGTATTTATTAGTTACCTTTATGGGATTCATATAAGATACCAGGAACCAGATTATGGAACCCGATTATGTCAGGTTGAGGGAGATAAAACCTGTACTTGCAGGATATATAAGGAGATCCAGGTCTTTGCTTAAAAGATCAGCTGTACCTGATGAAAAGGCAGTACATGATGTCAGGGTTCTCATGAAGAAGTGCAGGGCAGTTCTTAGACTGATTGACTCCCAGGTAATTAGTGAATTTGTTAAAAAAGACATTATAGCCTTCCGTGAGGCAGGCAGGATAATGTCGCAATGGCGCGATACATCGGTGCACAGGAAGACTCTAAGGGATCTGAGAAAAGAGTTCCCTGATATCTTTACTTCATTACAGGAAAACGATAAGATCAGTTCCCTTCTTGAAAAAAGCGATGCCGGAGGGGCCCCATTGCCTGAAATGGAGGAGGACATTGGAAAGATAGATGATCTGCTTGAAAAAGCAGGCTACCGTATTCGCTTCCAGTCTATGAGCAGCATTGATCCTCAACTGCTCCTTAAAGAGCTTGAGACCACATACATGAAAGTCGTGGATTGTTACATAACATCCAGGAATGATCCGAAACCAGGTAAGCTGCACGAATTCCGGAAGAGAGTAAAAGATTTCCTCTATCAGCTTTATTTTTTCAGACCGCTTAATGTACCCGTCATTAAAACACTTGAAAAGAGAGTTAACGGCATAGCTCAGAACCTGGGAAAATATAACGATATGACGCAGTTGATCAAGGCACTTGAATACAAATACCCTGATGGTAACAATTCGCCTGCGATGGATGAACTCGTAATAAAAATACGTGAGAGGCAGGACAGGTATCTTTTAAAAGTCTGGCCCCAGGCGTATAAAATCTTTTGTCCGGGTCAGAACCTTGTTAATGTCCTTGGGTTCAAACTGCTGGTAATCTGAATAAGGTAATTTACAGCAATACCTTCTGTCCAATCCCATCTGTAAACTAAGTTTATCTTTTGTACAATTCTTAATGTAATTAAGTAATACATCGCTATTTAGAAATTTAGAAAAATTCTAAATAGCCAACATCCATCAGACTGTTAATTTGTTAACAATAGATTATCCGGTTTCAGAATTCTGTATACATTTATTTATCTATATACATATATAAATACTCAATCTTATTTTTTATTTTTGTTGTGATTTTATTAACAGTAGATGACAAGCAGAAGAGATTTTATTAAAATTTCGGCATTAGGAGCCGGAATACTGGCTTCAGGAAGCGGATCATATAAGATATTAAAAGCTCTTTCGTCACAGGAGGAGGTAAACAAACTTGTTGTTGATCTTAAACGTACCCAACGTACTGCGAGATCTGTTTTTGGAAATGTGCAGGCTGGGTATACAAGACCTCTGAAGGAAAGATCTGGAAGATCACCGGAAATGACGAGGATCAGCATTGCAACGGCAGGTTCTGTCCCAGGGGGACGGGCGGTGTTGGTATGTATTATGACGAGGACCGTCTGAAGACACCCCTGATAAGGGTTGAGGAAAGAGGCAAGCAGGTTTTCCGGGAAGCATCATGGGAGGAAGCATTTGATCTCATCGCCGGTAAGATGGAGACAATTGCCCGGGAGCACGGCCCGGAATGTATTGCACTTTTTACTCACGGCTCGGGCGGGAAGTATTTTGGTGATCTCCTTAAGGCTTTCGGGACAACAAATATTGCGGCACCTTCATATGCACAGTGCCGGGGTCCAAGAGAGGTCGCATTCATTGCCACGTTTGGTGAAGGTCTTGATTCTCCCGAGCCAACCGATATCCGTGATACAAAATGTCTTGTCCTTATCGGTTCACATATCGGGGAAAACATGCACAATGGCCAGGTTCAGGAAATGTCAGACGCTATTGACAAGGGAGCCACTATTATTACTGTTGATCCAAGGTTTTCAACCGCAGCAGCAAAATCGAAGTTCTGGTTACCGATCAAGCCTGCCACTGACCTGGCTCTTCTCCTGTCGTGGATCAATATTATAATTGCAGAAGAGTATTATGATAAGAAATATGTGGAGAAGTACACCTATGGATTTGAAGAGCTGGCAAATGCAGTTAAGAATTATACTCCCGAATGGGCATATGGAATTACTACTATTAAACCTGACCTGATACGGAAAACGGCAAAGGAGATGGCAAATGCTTCTCCTTCTGTCATTGTCCATCCGGGCCGGCATGTCACATGGTATGGCGATGATACTCAAAGGCTCAGAGCTGTGGCAATCTTAAATGCACTTTTAGGCAGCTGGGGACGACGCGGAGGATTTTACAGGCCTGAGACTTTTGAGATACCTTCTTACCCTCATCCTGAATTTCCGGAATCTTCAAGGACCTGGAGAGATGCTTTCCCGGGGCAGTTTGCCCTTGCCGATCTGGCCCTGGCCAGCGGTATTTGCGATGCTACCATTCCTGCACTTACGAGGGACTGCTCTTTCAAAGGATGGATCGTTAACGGGACAAATCTCATCGAGTCGCTGCCAAACCAGGAGCATACCATTGAGGCAATTCAAAATCTTGATCTTTTGGTTGTGATTGATACAATGCCCATGGAAATTACAGGTTGGGCGGATGTAATATTACCTGAATGTACATACCTTGAAAGATATGATTCCATCAGGACCAGTCCTCACCGTAAACCACAGATAGCCTTAAGGATGCCGGCTGTTGAGCCCTTATATTCCAGTAAACCGGCCTATTGGATGGCCCGTCAGCTGGCCAGCAGGCTCGGGCTCGAATCATATTTCCCGCATGAGAATATAGAGGAACTTCTTGAATGGCAGCTGCAGCAATGCGGCACTTCGCTTGAAGAAATGAAAAGAATAGGTGTTAAGACTTTTGAAAGAGAAGTGGATGATCTTTATTTTTATGAAGATGAGGATGTTGAATTTTACACAAACACAGGCAAGATTGAGCTTTATTCAACCTCTTTTGCCGGGGAAGGATTCCATCCTGTTCCCACTTATACAGCACATCCGGAACCACCTGAAGGTTTTTACCGTTTGATTTATGGAAGGGCCCCGATGCACACATTCAGCAGAACATCCAATAATCCTAACCTGTTTGATCTGATGGATGAGAATGCACTGTGGGTGAATCCTAAGATTGCAAAGGAATGGTATCTGAAGAATGACCAGAGGATCTACCTGATGAATCAGGACGGTGTAAAGAGTCAGTTCCCTGTTAAGGTTCGTGTTACTGAGAGAATAAGATGGGATTCTGTTTATATGGTCCATGGTTTTGGTCATGCTCAAAAACAGCTCAGTCGCACTTTTGGTCGCGGAGCAAGCGATACCAGGCTGATCACTAATGTAATGCTCGATCCGATCATGGGAGGTACAGGCATGAGGGGGAACTTTGTGACTTTTATTACTGATTTGAACGGAACGGAGGTGGAGTCATGAGGTACGCAATGGCAGTTGATACAAGGAAATGTGTGGGATGCAGCGATTGTGTTGTGGCCTGTCAGACGGAAAATAATGTACCCATTGGTTTTTGCCGCGACTGGGTTGTCGAAGTAACTGATGGCACCTATCCGCAGCTTGAAATGGAGATAAGATCGGAGAGGTGTAATCATTGTGTGAATGCACCCTGTGTACGATGCTGTCCGACAGGTGCCAGTCATATCGTTGATGGAGGAATAGTGCTGGTGGAACACAAGAAATGTATCGGGTGCGGAGCATGCATGGCATCATGCCCGTATGATGCAAGATATCCTCATCCTGCAGGATATGTTGATAAGTGCACATTCTGTGAACACCGGATAAAGGGTGGTATGTCACCGGCCTGCGTGGAGGTCTGCCCGACAAAGTGTCTCTATTTTGGTGACCTCGACAATGCCAACAGCGACGTATCGGTGATCCTTAAGAAGAGAAAATACCTTACTCTGATCCCTGAAGCGGGAACAAATCCACAGTTATACTTCCTGATTTGAAAAAAAATAATTTGTAATATGAAAGAAGAAATATTTGTCAGCGGAAGGATGAACCAGCTTATCGACCCGCATCTCCATATATGGCACTGGCAGATATCTCTATACCTTTTCCTTGGTGGTATGGCAGCAGGCATCCTGGCTATTGCCGCCCTCTATTATATCAGGGGCAGGGAGAACGACTACAGGACAGCTGTGCGTATAACACCTTTCATCGCACCTTTTCTTCTGCTCCTTGGATCAATTGCACTGTTCACTGACCTGCGGCATAAGCTCTTCTTCTGGCAGCTATATACAAATATCAGGCTGCAATCGCCAATGTCGTGGGGAGCATGGACACTGATGGTTATAACACCTGTTTCCTTTATATGGTGCGCATTGCACATAAAAGATATTTTCCCACGATGGAACTGGAGATTAAGGTGGCTTTTTGTAATGGAATCGTTCTTTAACATGTACAAAAAAGTACTGGCATGGATTATGCTTATTTATGCAATCATCCTGGGGATTTATACAGGTATACTACTCTCGGCTTTTAATGCACGTCCTCTCTGGAATACTTCCATCCTTGGGCCATTGTTTCTTGCTTCAGGGCTTTCGGCAGGTGCTGCGGCTACAATGCTGCTTTCGAAAAACAGGAACGAGAGAAAGCAATTTGCCAGGATAGATCTGGTGCTGATAGGCATTGAATTATTTCTTATAATACATATGTTCATGGGATTTCTTGCCAGCACACAGGTTCAGATAGAAGCTGCCGAGATGTTCCTTGGAGGTCAGTATACGGTATCATTCTGGATATTTGTAGTCATCCTGGGTATGATCATTCCTGCTGTACTTGAAGTGATGGAACTGGGAAAATACCGTATTCCTGTTATGGTACCGGCTGTTCTTGTGATTTTTGGCAGCCTTGTGCTGCGATTTGTTATAGTATATGCAGGACAGGTGAGCAGGTGGCTATATTAGGCAACAGGCAACGGGTGACAGAATGAGAGCTGAAGACAATGTGTCTAAATGATTTAAGCATTAAAAAACATTATAAGAATATGACAAAAACGTCTGAATTGAAGAAAACCAAATACCTTAATCCATATATTGGAGGTGTTTTGCTTGGACTTGTTTTGCTTGCGGCAAATTTTGTGTCAGGACGCGGACTTGGTGCAAGCGGTGCCATAAAAAGTACCGTCGTAACTGCTATGACAACAGTAGCTCCTTCTTCGGTTGATAAATCTGATTTCCTCCAGGAATTCAGGGACTCACACGGGGAAAGCCCAATGAAGACGTGGCTTGTATTTGAAATGCTTGGGGTACTTGTTGGAGGATTCCTGTCAGGTGCAATCGCCGGCCGGCTGAAGTTTAAAGTTGAACATTCACCTAAAATAACATCACGGAAGAGACTGATCCTGGCCTTAGGAGGCGGAATACTTTTTGGTTTCGGATCCCAGCTGGGCAGGGGGTGTACCAGTGGTTCAGCATTAAGTGGAATGGCTGTCCTGTCGCTGGGCGGATTTATATCCATGATGACAATATTCGGAACTGCATTTGCTCTGGCCTGGTTTTTCAGGAAGAACTGGATATGATGTGGTGGAATGCTGTGTGCGGAGTGCTAACAGATTATATAACATATTGACATAAAGACAAATATCATGGGACCATTAGTAGTAAACGAAATTATATCAGAGAACACGAACCTGTTCCTTGCGTTCATAATAGGGATAGGTTTTGGTTTTGTACTTGAGCAGAGTGGATTTTCTTCCAGCAGGAAACTGGCGGGAGTGTTTTACGGGTATGATACGGTTGTCCTTAAAGTATTTTTTACAGCTGCCATAACCGGGATGCTAGGGCTTCTGTTTTTCAGCCTGTTTGGCTGGATAGACCTTAACTGGGTCTATGTTAACCCGACCTATCTTACATCAGCAATTCTTGGGGGAATTATCATGGGCGCCGGTTTTATTATGGGGGGCTTTTGTCCCGGCACCAGCTTCTGTGCAGCTTCAATAGGTAAACTGGACGCTCTGGTATTTATAGGCGGATTGTTCATCGGCGTATTTGTATTTGGTATTGGTTATAACTTATGGAAAGGTATCTATTTTGCGAAATTCCTTGGAGTTCCGAAAGTAAGTGCATCACTTGGCATTTCCGACGGATTATTTGCTTTTCTTTTGATCATAGTTGCCCTGGTAATGTTCCGGGTTGCTGAATGGGCTGAAACCAAATTCCCCAGGGAGGAATACTGATCCGAATTAAATTAGTATAATATAAAACAGAAAGAAATGAAACCACGTAACCTTTTGGCATTGTTCATCATTCCAATGGGACTGATAATAGCAGCGGTCCCGCAGAACACAACAAGGCCCTATAAACTAACGGCCGAAGAATTGTTGAGCGAAGTAAACACCAGGACACAATACGTTACTCCTGATGTTGTGGCTGATATGATCATAAAGAAAGACCCGTCTCTTCGTCTTATCGACGTAAGAAGCCAGGAGGAATTTGAAAAATTCAGTCTGCCAGGTGCTCTAAATATTCCTTCGGCAGACCTTCTTTCGGATGAATACACAGACATACTTAATCAGGATATTAAAATGAATATTTTCTATTCAAATGGTACACTGATTGCAAATGAAGCCTGGATGATCACCAGGCAGCTTGGTTATAATAACAATTTTGTTCTTGAAGGAGGTCTCAATTACTGGTTTGCTGCAATTCTTAATCCTGCAAAACCCTCAACAGCAAGTCCTGATGAGGAGTTTGCAAAGTATGATTTTCGTAAAAGTGCCAGCCGGGCCCTTGGTGGAGGTGGAGTTGTGGAAGCAAGTCCCGACCAGTCCGTCTCATTGCCAAAACCCGCAATAAAGCCTGCTCCAAAGAAGAAGAAGGTAGCCGGAGGTTGCTGATGGACCAGCATATTAGAATGATCCTGGATCAGAAAAAAATAAAAGTCATACTTTAATTGGGTTTAGATTTCTATATTTGGACCAAACTAAATCTTGTAATATGAAAACCAGGATCCTGACATTATTATTAATCTCATTCTTTTATTGTCTGAATGCTTCAGGTCAGAGCAGTGCGGGGAAGGCCGATCCGGCCGGAATGTGGAAATTTGATGCACCATATGCACCTGAAGGCTATACATCCGGTACAGTTGAAGTGAAATTTGCCGATAAGAAGTATTCCGTATCCATGGTGTTTACCGGATCCGAATACAAGTTTCCGGGGGAAAAAGTGAAATTTGAAAAAGACTCTCTGTTTTTTCTTATATATGTTGAAGGGCAGGATGTTAATGTCAGCCTGAAACTTGAGAACGATACAAAAATGACTGGTAAGGCTGTCTATTCAGAAGGTGAGGTCCCTCTTACGCTCACAAAAAACACTGATACCGGGAAAAAGTAATCTGTATTTGGTTCTTTCTTTGTCCGGAGCAGAATTTATATATGCATCAGCAATGAGGAAAATCCTGATATGCCTGTTAGGTTTATTTTGTATTATACCTGTTTTACATGCTCAGGTTGTGCTTAAAGAGCCCCTCAGCGAAAGGATTACAGCTGAAGCAGAGATATTTGATTATTTTTACAAAATGAGCCATGTCAACGATCCGCCCCCGTACAAGAGAAGGTTCTCTTCGCTGTGCATGGGGGTGTGGAAGCTGGGCAGGGGGTGGGAGCTTAACGGCAGGTGGGACGAGAACTACTACGACGACGGCGTATGGAACGGCCATGAATACTTTGACGATACGCGGCCGGATTCGCTTGGAGTCGATTACTACGCCATAAAGAACAAGACCATCGACTATTCGGTTGAACTGGGGCTGGCCAAAGCGGGGAAACGTTACCGTGTCATGGGCGGCTGCAGGCTGCAGGATATATTCGCTCAGTACTTCAGCAGCGGATCGTACCGCACCAACAGCAGCGGCATAGGATATCTGGTGGAACCATTCACCGAAG
>CAYQBZ010000113.1:0-8879 GCA_964415855.1 uncultured Rikenellaceae bacterium | reverse complement strand
TATATGGGCAATATAGCAAGATCACAGGACAGAACAGAGGACGCAATCAGGTATTATGAGAGGGTAATTAAAGTTAACAGGAAGTACTTTGAAGCGTACGTTGCATTAGGTAAACTATTGGCAGGACGCGATGTTTTAAAAGCGAGGGAATTGTTAAGGTCGTGCCTTACTATGAATCCCCGGTTTATACCGGCAATAACTGCCCTTGCTGATACTTACAGGAGCTCAGATCCTGATATAGCGAAGAAGTATGATGAATTAGCGGGTTCTATGAAATAATTTATTAACATTCAAATGATGAAAAAGACAGTTTTAGTCATCTCACTGATGATGCTTTTACTTTTAGGCGGACTGAATGTGTGCCTGGCCCAGGAACAGCCTTCACCAAAGAAAGATACGGTAAATATGGATACCGATGCAAAACCTGAATTCTACTATGCGATAGAAGATGACAAAGAGGGTGCCGGCGGAACTTCAAAAGGCTCATCAACAACACTTTTTATAATAATAGGTGCAGTTGTGGTCGTAGGTGCAGGGGCATACTTCCTGCTTAAAAAGAAAAAGCAGTAATATTTTTTCTTTTCAGGTGAGTTAATCGCGATACCCGGCAGTTGGTGCCCTCAGCAACAAATGCCCGGTTATTCTTTTAAGCAGCCGGGCATGACCGGGAACCTACAGTTTTACCCAGAGGTTACCGTTTTTATTTGATTCCACTACAGAATGAATAAACTTCATCCCTCTTACCCCGTCGTGGACAGTAGGGAATTCTCCCGGATCAAATTTCTGGCCTCTAATCGATTTAGCCGTGCCTTTATAAATATTTGCAAGAGCTTCATAGATCCCTTCCGGATGACCGGACGGCATTGTATGACTTGCCTCCGCAAGTTTCTCATTATAATCGTGGGCAGGCTTATATATACAGGCTGGTCCGGAGTCATTCAGAAGGTAAAGGTAGTTTGGATTCTCCTGTGCCCACTTTAGGCTTGCTTTGGAGCCGTATACTGCAATTGTAATATTATTCTCCTCTCCGCCGCAGACCTGGCTGGCTCTTATTACTCCTTTAAGTTTCTTGCCAAAGCGCAGCAATACTGTTCCGTCCAGGTCAAGCTTCACACCCTCCTTAACTGAATTGAGATCTGAAAGTACCTCCTTGACTTCAAGCCCCGTAGTATATTCAATGAGGTTGAAGGCATGCACCCCGATATCTCCCATGCAGCTACTAACACCAGCATGTTTAGGATCAAGCCTCCAGATACCGGTAATACGGCTGCCTGTACCATGAATGATGGAATTTATCCATCCCTGGTAATATTGTGCGTCAATGCGCTGTACGGTACCCAGGATCCCTTTGGCGATCAGGTCTCTCATCTGTCTCACCATGGGATATCCGGTATAAGTATGTGTAAGAGCAAATGTCAGTTTACTCTTTTTAACAAGGTTCTCAAGCTCAACTGCTTCTTTAACCGTCATGGTCATAGGTTTCTCGCACACCAGGTGGAAGCCATTGCTCAGCAGGCTTTTGGCAAAAGGATAATGTAAAGCATTAGGAGTGACAATAGCTACTACCTCCATACGTTTGTCAGCAGGCAGAGTCAGTTCTGCCTTTATAAGTGCATCAACACTTTCATAGCAACGATCGCTGCTTATTCCCTCCATTTTTGCGAACTTCCTGCTCTGCTCATAGTCAATATCAAATACTCCTCCTACAAGCTCGAAATCGTTACATATTCTTGATGCGCGGCGGTGTGCATCTCCGATAAATGCCCCGATACCGCCTCCTATCATTCCCAATCTGAGTTTTTTCATATCTTCTTTCTTATAATTAATATTAAAAGTAGTTACGGAAAAGGTCATGGACTTCTTTGCAAAGAAATGTCATTTCTTCTTCAGCAATGGATTATTTCGCTTCAGATCTGCCAACTCTACCAATGAACAGTGAAATTACAAGCAGTATACCGGCCATTATTAGTGCAATAGGCAGGCTTTGCTGAACAGTTGATCCCACACTGAGGTTTCCGATAAATTTGGGTACAAAGGTTCCTCCCAGCAACCCGACAGAAAAAATTATCCCAAAGATGCTTCCGTATAAACTTGGATCGAACTTCGCGAATGTTACACCCACTATCGTCGGAAAGATAGGCGCAAAAGCAAGTCCTGCAACCAGGATGGCAATAATACCGATAAAAGGACTTTTTGTAATGATCATCAGGAAAATTGCCAGTATTGACAGGATGGAAGCAAAGATGATCACTTTGTGACCCATGGAAGTAAGATTCCTGACTGCTGAAGTAAGGAACCTCCCGGACATCATTGCAACCCCGAACAGGCTCAGTACGAGACCTGCCTGTGTAGCGGCATTAATAGATCCGGCAGCTCCGAACAGCTCTTCCATTAACGTTTTGATCCAGGTGCCCATCGATATCTCAAGAGAGATATAACAGAACAGGGCGAAAGCCGATACCAGCACAGCCGGTTTAAGAAGTAACCTGAAGGCCATGGAGAATTTAAACCCGATCGATACCTTGGGAAAACTTGTTGTGATAGCCAACACAAGAAAAACTGCTGACAATATTCCAATTATCACAAGTGCTGTTGTGTAGCCTAAATTCATTGTTTTGAGAATGAAAACGATAAGCAGTGGCGTGAGGACATAGCCGAGACCAAAAAATCCGTTACCGAAGTTGCTGGCGCGTGCCGGGTCTTTACCTTCAAAAAGAACAACTGGTATCAGGGTATTACCCACTGTGTTTAAAGCCATTGCACCGAAGCCCATTAATATACAGGCGAGAAGGGCAACTGAGAATGTAGAGGCAAAAGCCAGGAGAAACATGCTCAGGCTGGTTAAAGCAAACCCAAAGATAGCTACGGATTTATAACCAAACTTATCAACCGAAGGTCCAATAAAAAGCTGGACTATACAACATGTCAGAAATAAACCCATTACAAGTGAGCCGAATTGCCCTGTATCAATATTCAGTGCGGCCATCAGCTCTACAGAGATTGAGCCCATGATGATAAAACAAATGGCCAGTGTAAAGACAGCCAGCAGGGCAACGATTGCAGTCATTTTTTTCATTATTTATTCCTTTGGTTAATAATTAATTCCTAAAGTTAGTTCAAGATCAATTTAGTTATTTTCAAATATGTGTTTTAACAGCAGATACCATTATTTTTCAAACGCGGCATCAAAGGCTATGTTTGACGATGGAAAGTCTACTTTACGGACAAATGCGCATGCTTCTTTGGCGCCGAATTCACGGTCCATACCACTGTCTTCCCACTCAACTGATAATGGTCCTGTATAATTGATACGATTTAGCGCCCTGATGATCTCTTCAAAATCGGTATCACCATGGCCCAGGCTCCTGAAATCCCAGAAACGCCCTTTGGTGCCGAATTCGGTATGTCCTCCGAAAACGCCGGCTTCTACCGGTACTTTTGACCATCCGGCATCTTTCATGTGGACATGGAAGATCTTCTCTGCAAAGGTGTATAAGAATTCCACGTAATCCACTCCCTGGTAACCAAGATGTGAGGGATCGTAGTTAAATCCGAAATTGGGATGGTTGTTAATAGCTTTCAGGGCACGACGGGCAGATGCAATATCGAATGCGATCTCGGTAGGGTGGACCTCAAGTGCAAAGTTTATTCCCAGCTCATGGTATTTATCGAGAATAGGTGTCCATCGTTTTGAGAAATCCGCATACCCGTCTTCTATCATTGCAGGAGTGACAGGCGGAAAAGAATAAATAAGATGCCATATAGAACTGCCTGTAAACCCGTTGACGGTATCCACCCCCAGTCTCCTGGCAGCTTCAGCAGTGCTTATCATCTCGTTTGCTGCTCTCTGGCGGACACCTTCAGGATCGCCGTCGCCCCATATGTATTCAGGTAAGATACTTTTATGTCTCTGATCTATGCGGTCGCATACTGCCTGTCCGACCAGATGGTTGGAAATGGCAAAGACTTTAAGCCCGTATTTGGCCAGGGTCTCTTTCTTTTTGAGGCAGTAGGCATCGTCAGCCTTATTAACCTCAAAGTGATCACCCCAGCATGCAAGTTCCAAACCATCGTAACCAAATGATTTAGCTTTCTGGCATATTGTTTCAAATGGTAGATCTGCCCATTGGCCTGTAAAAAGTGTAACTGGTCTGCTCATAATAAATTTTATTAGTAGTTAGTTGAATAGCTATATTAAAATAGTTGAGTAGCTAAAATATATAAATTCTCTTAAAAAGCAATAATAAATTCTTTGTTCCCAACCTTCTACAGTACCGGCACCCTTCCCGGAGTCCATGGAGCCTTAGCTGCATCAAGTTGTTTATCAAGAGTTTGTAAATCTCCGCCTGCTTTTTTTACCCGTTCGAGGATTGGAGGAAATTCTCTTTTAAGGATATCAAGCTGTTCCCTGGCAATTCCCGAAATATCACTGCTGTTTCCATAGCTGGCAGATGCCATTTCGCTCAGCCTGTCAGCAAGAGGCATATCAATAGGCGGAAGTTCCTCCTGGCTGGCCTTTGCCTGAGGCCCGTTAAAAATGAACATTATCTTATTGAGTTCATCATTTATCCTGGTTGCTTCTTTCATTAAACCTTCAGGAGCCCCGGGTGTCTGATGTATTGCCTGCATGGCAGCGTTCACTTTGCTTATCAGCTCGCCGGTATAGCTCATTGTGCCATACATACTACGTGACAGATCTGACGCTTCGGCTATCCAATCATATTTTGCTGTCAGGTCATTTGCCGGGAAAGTATTTATTCCAAAGGTTTTGCATTCAAAGGATTCCGGTGGTGCAAGCTGACGGATCTCTCCTTTTGCGTATAACGACATCGATATTTTATAAGTTCCGGGCATAGCCTGGATGCCACCGCCTCTTCTTCCGCCACCGCCGCCGCTGACAGGTTCGAATTTCGTCGTTGTCACCGGGGAAATACCTTCATAGGTAAAGTTCCAGGTTACTCTGTTAACACCTTTTGAAGCAGACTTATAGATCTTTTTTACTATGTTATTGCTTTGGTCCGTAATGGTAAAAATAAGGTATGGTTTTATCTCCTTTTCTTCTGCATCCAGGTCTTCAATTGATGGTTGAGGTATAGGTTCTCCTTTTTCAAAAAGAGCTTTTTCTTTTTCCTGCCTGACAGCCTTTGCCGTTTTGGGCACCTCTTTGACAAAGTAGGTTATGGTAGCACCGAAATCAGGATTTGGTGATTTGAAATAAGTTGAACCCTGGTTACTGAAACCACTCGACTGAACATACATTTTTGCATCCTGTATGGGGAAGATAAAGCCATCTCTATCCATCATTTCACTTTTAAAGTTTCTCAGGGGTGTATAGTCATCAAGTATATAGAAGCCTCTTCCAAAAGTTGCAATAACAAGGTCCGACTCACGTTCCTGGATAGCTATATCTCTCACAGCTGTTGTAGGAAGGCCCGATTTGAACTCAATCCATTCCTTACCGCCGTCGAGTGAAATATAGAATCCGAACTCCGATCCTGCAAAGAGCAGATCGCGGTTTATGTTATCCTGTTCTATTGTGTGAATAGTCCCGTTATCAGGCAGCTTATTTGTTATGGCGGTCCATGATCTGCCCTTATCGCTGCTCTTAAGTATATAAGGTTTGAAATCATCGCTAAGCATATTATTGAAGGTGGCATAAACGATGTTCTCATCGAACTTATCAGGAAGGATATCACTCACGTATGTGTATTCCGGAATACCCGGGAAGGTAGTTATCCTTCTCCAGTTTTTTCCTCCGTCTTCCGTAACCGCAATAACTCCGTCGTCGGTTCCAGCGTACAGCAGGTCTTTCTTTACAGGCGATTCGGCAAGCGAGACCACCAGGCCCCACTGTGAAGTTGATACATCTTTGGCTACGGCGTCAATACTCCAGTATTTCCCCATTACCTTAAATTGATTCCTGTCCTCATTCCTGGTTATATCATCTGATATGACCTCCCAGGACCGGCCCCTGTCATCACTCCTGAATACCTTGTTGGCAGCCATATAGATCCTTTCTCTCTGATGCGGGCTTATAACTATAGGAGTGTCCCAGTACCACCGGTATGTTTTTTCTCCTTCACGGGGGACCGGCCTGATGCTTATCGATTCCTCACTCTTTTTATCCCATAATGCTGCATTACCGTATTGTGACTCTGTGAAAACAATATTATCGTCAACAGGATCAATGGCCACCCAGAAACCGTCACCCCCAACCGTTACATTCCAGTCGTCATTCACAACACCATCCCTGTTAATGCTTCGCGAAGGACCGCCCATTGAGTTATTATCCTGTGTTCCTCCGTACACATTGTAGAATGGCAGTGCATTATCGACGGCTACCCTGTAAAATTGTGTGACAGGCAGGTTTGATTTGAATATGAAATTAGCGCCTCCGTCATATGTTTCATATATACCACCATCGCCCCCTATATATAGGTGCTCCGTATTATCAGGATCGATCCATAAGGCATGATCGTCGACATGCCTCTGGTTATTACCTATCGAGGTCCATGTCTTACCTCCGTCGAGTGTATATTTTGAAGTTGTCTCCATGCTATACACTTTATCAACATTCCCCGGATCGCAGTAGATCTCATTATAATACTGTCCGCTCGAGGCATATGAACTCATTTTTGTCCATGAGGCTCCGCGGTTAACCGATCTGTAAAATCCGCTTGATTCACCTGCAGCCTCAACAATAAGGTACAGTACATCGGGATTTACGGGTGAAATGGCTATCCCCATTCCTCCTATATCAACCGTAGGCAAACCCTTCATTATATTATTCCAGGTCTTTCCGGCATCTTTCGATTTATATACGGCTGACTCGGGTCCTCCCCCGATCTTAGTGTACACATGCCGCCTCCTTTGCTCGGATGTGGCATAAATGACATCAGGGTTACGCGGATCGAGAATGACATTATTAACACCGGTGTTCTCACTTATTTCAAGTACTTTGTTCCATGTATTACCTCCGTCGGTAGTTTTATAGAGGCCCCTCTCACCACCTGGTCCCCATATAGAACCTTCTGCCGCAACATAAACCACATCCGTATTACGCGGATCAATAGCTATCATCCCGATTTGTCTTGATTCCTTAAGACCCATGTTCTTCCAGGAAGCACCACCGTCTTCCGATTTGTATACACCATCTCCATATCCAAGCTGCCGCTGGTGATTATTCTCACCTGTCCCGGCCCAGATCACAAAGGGATTTTCCGGATCCATCTCCAGGCATCCTATGGCATACGCCCCGTACTTGTCGAAAACAGGTGACCAGGTAGTTCCGTTATTTGTCGTTTTCCAGATGTTGCCAGCGGCGACTCCGACATAGATCTCAGAATGATTCTGTGGATTTACCGCAAAATCGGAAATCCTGCCCGAGCACCAGGCCGGCCCGATACTCCTGAATGACAATCCTGAAAAAGTTGAAGAGGTTATACCTGCCTCCTTTGAAGCAGGCTCTTTTGCTGCCTCCTTTCTTCTCTGTGCATCTACAGGAGTCAGACCGGTAATGAATAAAATACCAATTAGTAGGGAAAGACCTTTTTTCATGATAAAATTGTTTTACAGATTACATTTTTGGATTGGTGCTAAGATAAGAAAATCCCTTTCATCTGGTCTTTACATTATCCTGTATTTTACTTACATTGTGGCATATTATAAAACATATAAAAATGATGGAAATTTCAGATATTCTGCTTAAGCGCAGGACAATTAGAAAATATACCCGGGAGGAAGTCAGTGAAGAGCTTCTGAAATCGCTGCTGGAAATGGGTTGCCGTACTTCAACAACAGGGAATATGCAGGTCTACAGTATCATTGTCACAAGAGACCTCGAAATAAAAAAAGAGCTGGCTCCGGCACATTTCAACCAGAGTATGGTAACTGAAGCACCTGTTGTCCTGACTTTCTGTGCTGATTTCAACAGGTTTAACAAGTGGTGTAACCTGCGGAAGGCTGAACCCGGATACAATAATTTTCTTTCGTTCATGACCGCAGCCATTGATGCACTTATTGCAGCCCAGACTGTTTGTATAGCAGCAGAGGCAAACGGACTTGGAATATGTTACCTTGGTACGACAACCTATATGGCCGATAAAATAATAGAGGTACTGAAGATACCCAGGGGAGTGGTCCCGGTTACTACTGTTACCCTGGGCTGGCCGGCGGAATATCCCGACCTGGTCGACAGGCTTCCGCTTGCAGCAATAGTACATAATGAGAGGTATATTGATTACGATAACGTTGATATTGAGTTGTATTTCAAAGAGAAAGAGGCCAGGGAAGATTCAATTCAGTTTGTAAGGGAAAATGAAAAAGACAACCTTGCACAGGTCTTTACTGATGTGAGGTATAAGAAAGAAGACAATATCCACTTTTCCGGAGTCCTGCTGCAAGTGTTGAAGGATCAGGGATTTATGGACCCCCCAACCCCCCCGAGGGGGGGCATTGGGTAAATCTATTTTAGGACGAACCTAAAAGTCCCCCTGTGGGGGATTTAGGGGTAAAATAGTCCTGCTGCAAGTGTTGAAGGATCAGGGATTTATGGACCCCCCACCCCCCCGAAGATAATGCCAAATGACATTACAAGGGCTTTTATTGATCAAATTCAACTCCCAGCTCCCTGGCAATTGCAATCAGATCATCTTTAATTGCAGGTACCAGATTAATTCCTTCCTTCATTATCCTTTCCTCAGCCTCTCTTTCAGGATCTCCCGGGATAAAAACACGGTCCTGTCCTTTCGCCGGTAAGGATGATCTGAATGTTTCGATCCATTCATCCATTTTTGTTTTGAAAACATCGGCAGGTTGGAAGGCATCGATTCTTATTGCCCCGAAAAAATGCCCGGTTCCTTCACCAACCTTTTTATCGA
>CAYQBZ010000112.1:0-8963 GCA_964415855.1 uncultured Rikenellaceae bacterium | reverse complement strand
CAGGTGATCGCGTGATTTTCCTCGATATGATTCATTATACAATGGTTAAGACAACAACTTTTAATGGTGTACATCATCCCTCAATAGGTATCTGGACAGTGGATAACAAATTTCGATTAATAAAGAAATTCGGTTATGATGATTATAAGAACCGGTTATCTTAACATTAATTCTGCAGCCTGTTACAGTTCCAGATCAACATTATGCAGTTCCACCCAGGGCAGACCCAGACGGTTCAATTCAGCCATGAAAGGATCAGGATCAAACTCTTCTACATTGAATACTCCCGGTCCCTTCCATAATCCCTTAAGGTACATCATTGCACCTATCACTGCTGGTACTCCGGTTGTATAGCTGACTCCCTGTGCTCCTGTTTCTTCGAAGGCTGCCTGGTGGCTGCAGTTATTGTAAATATAATATGTCTTTTCTTTGCCATTCTTTAATCCCCTTATCCGGCACCCTATTGATGTCTGGCCTGTATAATTCTCTCCAAGTCCTCCCGGATCAGGCAGTACAGCTTTAAGGAACTGGATAGGTATTATCTGCCTTCCTTCGAACATGATAGGTTCAATACCTGCCATCCCGATATTTTGTATTACACGCAGGTGAGTAAGATACTCCTGTCCAAAAGTCATCCAGAATCTTGCCCGTTTCAGGGTCGGATAGTTTTTAACAAGCGATTCCAGTTCCTCGTGATATATCAGGTATGACTCCCTGGACCCGATATCAGGATAGTTCAGTGGCAAATGAATCTCATGAGGTCTGGTGCTTACCCATTCATCATTTTCCCAATATTTACCCGGCTGGGATACCTCCCTGATATTAATTTCAGGATTGAAGTTTGTCGCGAACGGTTTGCCATGCTCTCCGGCATTACAATCCACTATATCTAGGTATTGTAATTCATCAAAATGATGCTTGGCAGCCCACGCTGTAAAGACAGATGTGACCCCAGGATCGAAGCCACATCCCAGTATAGCTGTTATTCCGGCATCGGCAAACCTGTCATTATATGCCCATTGCCAGCTATATTCAAACTTAGCTTCCTCAAGAGGTTCATAATTTGCAGTATCGAGATATGCCACACCGGTCTCAAGACAGGCGTCCATAATATGAAGATCCTGGTAGGGCAAAGCAACATTAACCACTATATCCGGATGAAAGGAATTAAAAAGTTGAACAAGGTCAGCTACCTTATCAGCATCAACCTGTTCAGTTTTTACCCTGTCGCTTCCCACTTTTTCAGCCAGTGCGTCACATTTTGATAAGGTGCGGCTGGCCAGCATAATATCGCTGAAGACATCAGGCAGGGAAACCATTTTATGTATAACTACTGTCCCGACACCTCCGGCTCCGATAACTAAAACTCTTCCCATCTATACAATATTTATTATATCCCTTTCATAAACACGCGATATTCTCTAATTCCCTGATTACTGACCCAAATATATGATATAAAAACGACCAGTCAATAATCTTTTTTCATATTGCACCGATTCCAGGACATATCCTCTCCATATTCACAGGCATTGAACAGAAAGAGTAATTCTGTTTATATTTGTAAACTTGAAACTTCCGCGGTAAGGCATGAAACTTATAAATCCATCTGTTATTCTGAGGATACTAAGCACGATTCTTTTGATTGAAGCGCTTTCGTACCTTTTATGTGTTCCTGTTGCCATAATTTACAAAGAACCGGCTGATCCTTTTTTATGGTCCGCTCTTATTACGGGTATAATATATCTGGTATTCAGGATCATTTCGTGGAAAGAAGATATTGAAAAAATAAGCAACAGGGATGGCTACCTTGCTGTTACGTTATCATGGCTCGTCTTCTCTTTGCTTGGGTCCTTACCTTACCTTATAAGCGGTACAATCCCGTCATTCATCAACGCATTTTTTGAATCTTCCTCGGGATTCACAACCACAGGATCCTCTATTCTAACAAATGTTGAAGCATTACCTTACTCGATACTTTTCTGGAGAAGCCTGACTCACTGGATAGGCGGTCTTGGTATTGTTGTCCTTGTAATAATTATTCTGCCTTCATTACGCATCATGAACTATCATCTGTTCAGCCTGGAATCATCACTTAAGGAGAAGATACACCCCAAGACTAAAGCAATAGGATACAGATTGCTGTTCATATACCTGGGCCTTACTCTGGCTGAAGTGCTGCTCCTTTGTATGGGAGATATGGATCTCTTTGAAAGCATCTGTCATACTTTCGGAACTGTAGCCACAGGTGGCTTTTCCACTAAGAATATAAGCATTGCTGCCTTTTCTTCTTACAGCCAGTATATAATAATGATCTTTATGTTCCTTGCGGGGATCAGCTTTGTTGTCTATTATCATGCCATTAAACTGGACTTTCGGAAGATATTTCAGAATGAGGAGTTCTGGTTCTATTTAACCGCAATAATCATTGCCGGTACTGTAGCTACCTCTATTCTGAGCGCAAAAACCACCAAGCATTTTGAGGCAGCATTCAGGGATGGTTTTTTTCATGTTATTTCCATCATCACTACTACAGGATACTCGAACGCGGATTACCTGAGATGGCCGACCACCGGCGTAATACTCATTTTCCTGCTTTGCTTCACGGGAGCAAGCACCGGTTCCACCACAGGAAGTATTAAAATGGCCAGGCACCTGCTTGTAATAAAGAACATTGGCAGCGTATTCAGAAAAATTTTGCATCCGAATGTGGTAACACAAATAAAACTCAACGGGAAAGTGGTTTCCTGGAATGCCAATGTTTCAATCCTTTCATTTGTAATAATTTACCTGTTCATTTTTCTGACCGGGACCATACTGATAACTATTGCAGGAACGGATGCGGTTACCTCTGCAAGTGCCGTAGCCTCATCGCTTGGCAATATTGGTCCCGGACTTGGATCTATCGGTCCGCTTAATAATTATGCCCATATGCCTGAAGTAAGTAAGGTAATCTTAAGTCTCCTCATGATAATCGGAAGGCTCGAGATCATAACCGTCTTTGTTATCTTTACAAGAGCTTTCTGGAAATTGTAAAGATATTACGCGGTGCGGGATTTGAGGTGTGAAGTGCTATTCCGGTAACCTGTGCTACTCACGTTTGCTAAGAAAACTCCTTATATATCCGAGACTGTCAGGTGTTCCAATATCTACCCAGTACCCGGAGTCATCGAGATAGGTATGGATATAGTACTTACGGGCAAGCTTAAGATAAAGCCCGGTCATGGAGTAAATCCCGGCAGTCATATATTTAAATATCTCACTATCAATAATATGTATGCCGGAAAATGCAATTTCAGACAGGTCATCTCTTACATCTGACGTGAATTTTTGTTCCCCGGTAACAGTATTGCGCCAGCCTCTTATCAGACCTGATCCATCCGTAAGGTAGAACCTCTTCCCTGCCCTGTGCCGCACCGCAAGAGTCGCAAGACCCTTTTTACCCAAATGGTAATTGTACATGTCCTTAAGATCAAGATCAGTAATAATGTCAACATTATAGACCAGGAACGGCTGGTCATCAAAGAAATCCCGTACCCTGAAGAGACCACCGCCGGTATCCAGCAGCTTTTCCCTTTCATCGGAAACCTCTATTCTGAATCCTTTCTTATTCAGCCTGCTAATCTCATCTTCAACCAGATCGGCGAAATGATGGACATTTACTATTATATCTGTAAAACCGGATGATGAACATTTTTCCACTGCCAACTGCAGGGCAGTCTTGCCATTTATATCAAGCAGGGCCTTTGGGATGTTCCCGGTTATCTTCCCAAGTCGCTTGCCCAGACCAGCTGCTAATATCATGGCTTTCATAAAAGGGAGTTTTGAGTTGTGAGTTGTGAGTTTTGAGTTGTGAGTTGTGAGTTTTGAGTTGTGAGTTTAGGGTTTGAAGCTGAGTTTATTTTGTTCATGTTCCAGATCTTTATAGATACTGAGATCCGGGATAAGGCTGACAGTCTGAAACAATTCAGGCAGAAAAAAGGGCAGATTTTCTGAACGGGTTAACCGGATAAGGAGCTGAACAGCAGGAACAATAGAACCTGTAAAGGTTGGCTTCTTCTCATATAATCCCCTGAATCCGAATGCCCCGAGTGCCTGCATCAGCCTGATCATGACAAATCCCGAATAATACTCGCTGAATTTATCCCGGCTTTCTCCTGAGAGCCGGCAGAAGTTATTTACATAATAATCGAACAGGGAACTCTGTACTTCAGCCGGGATATTGGCTTTAGCATCGTAAAGGAGTGATGCAACATCGTACTGGGGAGCACCTTTTCTTCCTCCCTGGTAATCGATGAACCAGGGATCGCCTCCCACCAGCATTATATTTGCCGATTGAAAATCCCTGTAAAGGAAACGATCCTGCCGGGCCTCAAGAAGAAAACCTGCCAGGGTGTTAAAATCCTGCTCCATCTTCTTCTCATTAAATGGTACAGAAATGAGTTTCAGGAACATGTACTTGAAGTAATTCATGTCCCACATCATCGATTGCCTGTCAAAACTCCTGTGGGGATAGCAAAGAGCAAGATCCAATCCGTCAATTCCGTCAATCTGGAACTGAATCAGCCTGTCAAGCACTTTCCGGTATATTTGCTCAAGTCCTTTATCAAAGCCTGTTGCAGCCCCCTTCTCCCAAAGAAAGGTAAAGAGACTTGTATCTCCCAGATCAGTAAGAAAATAAATATATCGCTCGGGAATATAACCGAATATTTCAGGTACGGGGAGCCCTTTTGAGATAAAATGCCTGGTGAAACCAATGAATGCATCATTTTCCTCACGATCCAGGTTATGTACCCCTATAACATTCTTCATTCCACCGGTGACCCTGAAATATCTCCTTTCAGAGCCTGACTGTGGAAGAGGTACAATAGCAGTTGCTTCCCCTCCGAATAAGTCTTTGTATCCCTTTGATATAATCTCCTCTTCTCCCATTCCTGCTACATCAAATTATATATTATTCCTCTTATACCTTTGTGACATCCTGTCTTCCGGATATTTTACCGAGAAATCGGACCAGTAATCTGCGATAGTGCTTTTAATCTCTTTCCTTAATATCCATAAACCAATTAGGTTGGGAACAGTCATTAGTGCAATAGTAATATAGGAAAGTGACCAGATAATTGTTGTATCGGTAAATGATGCGATGAAAAATGCCCCTACAAAGATGATCCTGTAATAGATCACAAACTGTGGGCCGATAAGATAGGTAAGAGCCCGGTCGCCGTAGTAGGACCACGAGATTGCAGTAGAAAAGGCGAAAAGCAAGAGGCCAATGGACACGATATATTGTCCCCAGTCTCCCAGGATACTTTTCTTAAAAGCCTCAGTTGTAAGCGGGGCACTATGGATAAGGGATTTTCCTGTTATATAAATTGATGATGATGGAGGCTGCCACTTTCCATCTACAACATCTATTTTACCGGTAAAGGGTTCCTTGTTATCATAAAAAACAAAATCCTCGGCGACTGACCTCGACGAAATCAGTGATACAGGTGTAAGCATCTTACCATCCTTTATTTCCAGCTGGCCGTTATAAAGTTCAACAGGCTTGCCCTCTCTTATGAAATCCATCAGTATCTGCTTCTCTTCAGGTACATTCTCGTCGAACTGTCTGCCCAGGAAAGTCATATCGGCGCTTTGGAACTGGTTCTCGATCTTCTCTGTCCAGACACCGGAAGACAGGATTACAAGACCTGTCAGTGTGCATATTATAATGGTATCAATAAAAGGCTCCAGTATCGCAACCATTCCCTCTGAAACCGCCTCGGGTGCTCTTGCAGCCGAATGCGCTATAGGGGCAGATCCCTGTCCTGATTCATTGGAGAAAAGTCCCCTGTTGACGCCCCTGTTAATGGCAAATGTAACCGAAGCTCCCATAAATCCACCCACAGCAGCGGTACCTGTGAAGACAGTTGAAAAGAGTGAAATTACGGACGGTATTATATTCTGGTAATTTGTTATTATAACAAGCAGTGCACCGATGAAATAGAAGATAGCCATTCCTGGAACAAGTTTCTCAGTAACGCTGGCAATTCTTTTTATCCCTCCTATTATTATCAATGCAAGTAATACCGATAGAATTGCTCCCGTAATTATATGTTTTATCCCGAATGTGGCAAAAATAGAATTGGAAATGCTGTTGATCTGTGGCAGGCTGCCTGTCCCAAATGAGGATAAGACAGTTGCTGCAGCAAAGAATGCTCCCATAACAGCCCCTATTTTTATAACCTTCCCACTTTTTGTGGTGAATTTTATCCTCTTTTTCATATAGTACATCGGACCTCCTGAAACAGTGCCATCGGGTAAAATATCACGATACTTGTGAGAAATTGTAACCTCTACCATTTTTGTACACATCCCTATGGCTGCCGTAACAAGCATCCAGAAAAGTGCCGCAGGACCGCCCAGGTGAATTGCCAGGGCAACGCCTGCAATATTACCTGTACCCACTGTACCTGACAGGGCCGTTGAAAGTGCCTGGAAATGAGATGTGTCTCCCACATCCAGATGGTGATCGAATTTCCCTTTTACCACGTCGACAGCATGCCTGAAATACCTGAACTGAGGAAATTTAAGATATAATGTAAAAAAAACACCGGTCCCGAGGAGCAGAAATACAAACCACGGATGCCCTCCTATGTAGCCGTCGAGCATAACGAGAAAATCATTGATCTTTTGCATCATAAGGAGTTAACTAAGGATAAAATCAGCAACACTGGCAAATGTAATAATTTCCTGATAAGATAAAAGCCATAACCCGATAATGACCACCACAATTTATTATGATTTAATCAAAGAGGCAGGCACTGACGGAACAACCCATAATTTAACAATTCCGATAAAATACAGGAGAAAAAATGACTACTTTTGGACAGATAATGGAACAGATTACAATGCTCAGCCTGGAAAAATATAAAAACACATTGCGTACGATAAGATCTTTTCCGATAATTTTGATGATCCTGACGACTTTTTTTCCATCCGCAGATTTAAAGGCCCAGGCCAAGGATCCCCCTTTCTTAAAGTATATCAACCATTCATGGGTGGACTCTGTGCTGAATACAATGACTTCAGACCAGAAGATTGCCCAGTGCATCTGGATAGCCGCTTATTCAAACAGGGATATTTCACATGAAGTTGAAGTAGCTGACCTTATAAGGAAATACGGGATCGGGGGAATTATTTTCTTCCAGGGAACAGCAGAAAAGCAGGCTGAACTCACAAATTATTACCAGAGCATATCAAGGATCCCGCTGTTACTGGCTATGGACGCTGAGTGGGGTGTTGGCATGCGTATCGTAAATGTGGAAAAATTTCCTTACCAGATGACCCTGGGCGCCATAAGGAATGATTCATTGATCTACCGGTTTGGCGAAGCAGTGGCAGCTCAGATAAAACGACTCGGGATGCAGATAAATCTTGCTCCTGTTGCCGATATTAATGTTAATCCCGGGAATCCTGTTATTAACTACCGGTCGTTCGGAGAGAACAGGGACAATGTTGCCGTAAAGAGTATAATGTATATGAAGGGTATGCAGGATAAGGGAGTACTGGCCACTGCAAAGCATTTTCCTGGCCACGGGGATACGGATGTTGACTCGCATCTTGATCTTCCTGTTATACTTCATCCGAGGGAACGGCTTGACAGTATAGAGATATATCCCTTCCGGAAACTTATAAATGAAGGTGCGGGCAGCATTATGACCGCACATCTCAGCGTACCTTCGCTTGACTCAACTTCTGGACTCCCGTCAACCCTGTCGCCGGTGATAATAAACGGGCTTCTGAAATCTGATCTTGGATTCAAGGGACTGGTCATTACCGATGCAATGAATATGAAGGGTGTAACCAAATATTTCCAGGCTGGTGAGGAAGATGCAAAGGCTCTTGAAGCCGGGAATGATGTTATCGAGTTTGTTACGGATGTTGAAGCAGCAATAAATGAGGTTAAGAAACTTATAGTCTCCAAAAAGATGACGATAGAGGATGTTGAGACTAAATGCAGGAAGATACTGGCACTGAAATACTGGTCAGGTTTGAATAAGCGCGAAACCGTAAAGACTGAAAATATAACTAACGACCTGTCACCCGGGGTATCGAAAGCATTGATTCGTGAATTGTATTCCAATGCCATCACCGTGCTTGGCAACGATCAGAACATCCTCCCTGTTAAACATCTGGAAAATATCAGGATAGCTACCGTGGCAATTAACAGGGAGAGGGCTTCGGCATTTCAGCAAAGGATTGCACAATATCATCCTGCCGATGATTATTATATCAATACGGACGACAGTACTGCCTGCAGAGTACTGTTAAAGAAATTAGAAGGATACGATATTGTTATTGCAGCAGTATTTGGACTCGATCAGCGTCCTGCAAAAGGATTTGGCATCACGAAGCAGCTTAATGAATTTACAGAAAATCTCATCAAAGGCAACAGGACAATAGTTGCGTGGTTTGGTAATCCATATGCCATTGACAGGATAAAAGCGCTACGGGATGCTGCCGGACTAATACTTACTTACCAGGAGAATGAATATACCGAGGATATTTCAGCTCAGCTCATCTTTGGCGCAGTTGGTGCCCGGGGTTCTCTTCCGGTGACAATAAATGAAAAATGGCCGTCAGCTTATGGTATAATAACTCCCGGGAACATCAGGATGCAATATGGAATTGCGGAAAATGCAGGTATGTCATCCTGTATTATGGACAGGGAAATTGACTCAGTTGTAAATACTGGGCTCCAGGCAATGGCATTTCCTGGATGTGAAATTATGGCAGCCAGGAAAGGCATTGTCGTGTTCCATAAGACATACGGATATCAGACATACGACAAAAGGGTAGCAATCCGGGAAGGTGACCTTTTTGATCTTGCATCCGTTACAAAGGTTTCGGCAACACTTCCCGGATTAATGTTGCTTGATACAGAAGGGAAGTTTTCTCCGGACAAGACACTGGGCTATTAT
>CAYQBZ010000111.1:0-8994 GCA_964415855.1 uncultured Rikenellaceae bacterium | reverse complement strand
GAAGCTGTTATAAATAGAAAGACGTCTTATTTATTTTCTATTCCAGGTTAATCAGGTATTTGTACAGTTCGCTTTTTGTTGAGAGTACTACCGTGGTTGTTGAATCGAATGTCTGTTCAAATGTTTCCATTGATTTCACGAAGCTGTAGAGGCTCCTTGCTGCTGCCGACTGGTTATAGGCGCCTGCGTAGATAGCTGTTGCCCTGGCATCGGCTCTCCCCATTATCTCTTCCGCTTTCCTGAAAGCTTCCGATTGAATGGTTTTCAGGTCACGCTCTTTTTCACCATTTATCTTGGATGCTTCTCCCTGTCCTTCTGACCGGAATTTATCGGCTATACGGAAACGCTCGCTCTTCATTCTCTCATAGACCTGTGTCCGTACTTCCTCCACATAATTTATCCGTTTGATACGGAAATCAAGGATTGCTATCCCAAGATCAGCGACTCTCTCATTAGCCGAGGCCAGGATCATATCCTGTATTTTTTCACGGCCCACCATTATATCCGGAAGGGTATCGCCTACCTCTTCTCCAATCGATCCTGAAGCTAATGGGGTTCTGTTGCTTGTGCGTACTGCTTCCTCCAGGTTATGATTTGCAATATAATCACGTGTCTCTCCGTCAAGGATATCATCAAGCCTTGACTGGGCGCCCCTTTCATTGGTCAGTCGTTTAAAGAACTGGAGTGGATCAGTTATCTGCCAGCGTGCATATGCATCCACGAAAATGAATTTTTTATCCTTGGTCGGCACCTGGTTAGGATCACCATCCCATTCCATATACCTTTTTTCGAAATAGTTGGCTTTTTGAATAAAAGGAGCCTTAAATTTGAGTCCGGGTGTAATCTTTGCCTCACCCACAGGTTTTCCGAACTGTGTTATTACAACCTGTTCGGTCTCCTTGACAATATATGCGCTTTGACCTACAATAATTATAACTGTGATCAGCACAACCAGCTGTATTAGTATTTTTTGATTCTTCATGATATCTTGTTTTATTGTTGTCCACTAAGTTGCATCTGGAGAAGAGGTAAAACATTGTTACCTTTCTCGTCAGTTATGATCTTGTTACCCAGTTTAGGTATTGCGCTTTTCATTGTTTCCAGGTAGAGTCTTCTCTTTGTTACCTCAGGTGCCTTAATATATTCCGTGTACAGTGCATTGAACCTGGCAGCTTCACCAAGGGAGTTGTTGACACGCTCCGTAGCATATCCCTCAGCCTTCTGTATGGTTTCCTCGGCCTGTCCGCTGGCCCTTGGAATTACCTTGTTATATTCTGATTTTGCCTGGTTTATGAGCGTCTCTTTTTCCTGCTGAGCCTGGTTTACCGCGTTAAAAGCATCCTTCACCGGGTCAGGAGGATTTACATCCTGCAACACTACCTGTTCTATTTTTATCCCGAGGGAATAATCAATACATATCGTCTGTATTTCCTCAAGTACCTGGTTCGCCACTTCAGTTCTTCCTACAGTTAATACTTCATTAACAGTCCGGTTACCAACTACCTGGCGCATTGCCGCTTCCGAGATATCACGCAGGGAGTTTATCGGATCCCTGACCTTGAAAAGGTACCTGTAAGGATCATCTACACGATATTGCACAACCCATTCCACATCTGCCAGGTTAAGATCACCTGTCAGCATTAACGATTCGTCCGCTGTTCCGGACTTGGTAAACTGAGACTGGATACCGGCACTGATGGTGCGGAATCCGAATTCTTCCTTCTGCTGACGCTCAACAGGCACCCTGTATACTCTCTCAACCAAAGGGAGCTTGAAGTTAAGACCCGGATTAACTTCACGGACATATTTCCCGAACCGGGTTATTACTCCAACTTCTTCAGGACCAACCTGGAAGAAGGCGGTCCAGATGATAATAAGGACAATGATTCCTGCTGTTATCCTTTTCACCTGATTCACGTGTCTTCTCCACTCCGGAGGTAAATTTAAACTATCAAAAAGATTATTAGCCATTTATATATGTTTTTGTGATTCATTACAAAGGTAAAATTTAAATGGGAGTATTACCAATGTCAGCTCAATAATAAGAGTAACTATATCGATATTCTGGTATCCGCTTCACTTCAAAGAGGCAAGTATTTGGAACTCATGTCTTTCTAAAATCCTGGCAGGGAGTTTATTTTCATGAATATTTTTTATCTTGTACAGGACTGATTTTCAGCTAAAGATAATTCAATGAATATCCTTATTAATAATGATTGCTTCCCGGAGGGTATCAATTTTAAATTTCAGCAAATGAGTATGAACCTTACATATTATTAAAATCATGAAGAAAGCAAAATCTCAATCCAGGACAAGTCGCCGAGAAGCGATGAAAATGATGGCTGCAGGCTCGACAGCCGGACTCTTAAGTATGTTCGGAGCCCCATTTGCCGGTGCAGGAGAGTATGAAACACCTTCCTATGCCAGAGGTATGGCTCCTGTTAAGATAAAAAGTGTTAAAGCTATTGCTACTGCTCCTGCAGGTTCAAACCTTGTTGTTGTTAAAGTAGAGACAACCGAACCTGGTCTTTTCGGGATCGGCTGTGCAACATTTACACAAAGGGCCGAAGTTGTGGTCACAGCAATCAACAGTTACCTGAACGATTTCTGTGAAGGTAAGGATGTGGACAATATTGAAGATATCTGGCAGGGGGCTTATGTCAGCTCATACTGGCGTAACGGACCTGTCCTTAATAATGCGTTAAGCGGACTGGACGAGGCTTTATGGGATATCAAGGGGAAAAGGGCAGGAATGCCAGTTTACCAGCTTCTGGGGGGAAAGGCCAGGTTTGCTGTGCCCTGCTATACACATGCAAGCGGGAGAACAATTGAAGCCGTTGTACAGGATGTGCAACGCTATATTGCCCAGGGATTCAGGTACATCAGGATTCAGCTTGGAGGCTATGGCAGTGTGGGAACCCTTGGCAATAATCCGGACTTCAGGGAGGCAGGGTTTGGTGGTGCCTCAGATAACTTCATGGATCAGCGTGCTTACCTTAATGCCGTGCCTAAAATGTTCAGCGAGGTAAGAAAAGCATGCGGCGAGGAAATAGAATTGCTGCATGATATTCATGAGAGAGTTCAGCCAATGGACGCAATAAACATGATCAAAAGACTTGAGGACTTCAACCCATTTTTTATCGAAGATCCCTTTTCACCGGAAAATATGGAATGGTTTAACCAGCTGAGGACAACAACTTCAGTACCAATTGCCATGGGAGAATTGTTCAACAATATAAACGAGTTTAAGATGCCTATGGTAAACAGGCTGTTTGACTATATACGGGTGCATGTTTCACAGATAGGGGGTATAACACCTGCAATGAAACTGGCCCGCCTCGGGGAGTGGTTTAATGTACGGACAGCATGGCATGGTCCCGGTGATGTATCCCCTGTTGGTCATGCTGCAAATTGTCATATGGATCTTGCAATCTGGAACTTCGGTATACAGGAGTCAGTGACCTTTTCCGAAAGGCTGCAGTCCGTTTTTACAGGGTGCCCTGTGATGAACAATGGATATATGTCAGTTAACGAAGTGCCAGGACTGGGAGTTGATATCAACGAAAAGGAGGCAGCAAAATACCCGATCGGTACCCGGTCCAACTGGCAGGTAAGAACAAGTGACGGAACCATAATAAGACCATAATAATAACGGTCGCTGAAATTTATAAAACATTAGCTTATAAAAGATTTAAATCACTGTTAGCAGTGAGTGCAGGTTTATTTTATTAGTATCTTGTATCCTATATAATCTATGATATGAAGAAGTTATTTTATGTAGTATCCGGATTAATTATTACAGCTATGCCAATATTGAAATTCCCGGAAGCAGACATCAGTAACGGAATAATCCATGCAAAGATCTATCTTCCGGATGCTAAAGAGGGTTATTACCGGGGCACCCGTTTCGACTGGTCCGGAAATATACCACAACTGGAGTATAATGGCCATAACTATTTCGGGCAGTGGTTCACCAAATACAGCCCTGAAATCCATGATGCAATAATGGGACCTGTTGAGGAGTTTACTCCACTGGATTACATGGAAACGAAGCCGGGTGACAGTTTTCTTAAGATAGGGGTGGGAACGCTTACCAAACCTGACGAACGAGCCTATTCTTTCAGCAGGTTATATGTGGTGGTAAATCCCGGACGATGGACAATTGTAAAACAATCATCCGAAGTTAGGTTTGTACATGTTTTAAAAGATAAGGAGTATTCATACGAGTACGAGAAAAATATCCGGCTTGTGAAGGATAAACCTGAAATGATAATTAGTCATCTTTTAAAAAACACTGGTAATAAGACTATTGAAACGAGTGTTTACTGCCATAATTTCTTTGTTATTGATAATCAACCTGTTGGGCCTGGTTATAGTGTCACCTTGCCCTTTGATGTCAAGGGAGAGGGTAATGGTATCGGTGAGCTCGCGGAAATTGAAGGGGCTAAGATCTTTTTTCTCAGGGTGCTGGCAAACGGCGAAACGGTTTATTGCGGAGGACTGGAAGGATTTGGTCCGGGTTCGGAAGACTATGATATCAGGATCGAGAACAAAGCATCAGGGGCAGGAGCAAGGATTACCTGCGATCAGCCTTTACTGAGGCTCAACTTCTGGTGCTGTTATACAACCGTTTGTCCTGAACCTTATATCAGTATCAAAGTTGATCCCGGTAAGGAATTCAGGTGGAAAATAAAATATGAGTTTTATACCCTGGAGGATTAATTTTATGATAAACTGCTCTGCGGATATTTCGATTTATGGCAGTTCTTCTATCATGAGCTTGCGCCATCTTACTTTGATACCGCCACCATCGTGTATCTGAAGTGCGATTGATCCGTTACCCTTGCCTATTTTTTCATCAGTAAAATCGACCATAGGCTTACCGTTCAGCCAGGTCTGAACCCTGTCACCATCAACACGCAGTCTCAGTTTATTCCATTTTCCGGGTTTGAGGATGTCTTCCTTATCATCATCTATCTGCTTCAGCCACCCCCGGCCATAGGATTCATATATACCTCCAGTATCGTTGCCCCTGGGAGCGACCTCGCATTGCCAGCCTGCAATTTTTGTTCCCTCGATTGTCGATCTGAAAAACAGGCCACTGTTACCATTGCTCTCCTGCAGAAATTCCACGGTAATATCAAAGTTTTTGTAAAATTTCTCCGTTGCCAGGTAGCCATATTTCTTATCGGGACCACTTTCACAAACCAACTGACCTTTGTCCACATACCACTTTTCCGTACCATAGATCTTCCAGCCCGTGAGATCCTTGCCATTAAAGAGAGATTGCCTCCTTGGAGGCGTGGAAAAACTTGCCAGTACCAGTAATACCACGATCGACACGATAACTTTCTTCATTGTTCAGATAGTTTTATATTTTTCTAACTTTTAACCTATTGTGTTATAAATTGTCTCAGGAAGTTCCTGCTTTGAATAAGAGAGGTTTTTCTGTCATCAAGAGAACCTTCAAAGGATTTGTCCTCCACCTCTATACAGGCATCTCCATTATACCCGACCTCATACAGTGCAGAACAGAATTTCCCCCAGTTGATATCACCAAGACCAGGTAGCTTTGGGGTATGGTACATAAGGGGTGTTGTCAGGATGCCTACTTCATTTATCTTATCCCATAAGATCCTGGCATCCTTAAAATGGACATGAAAAATACGATCCTTAAACTCGAAAATTGGTTTGACATAATCCATCATCTGCCATACCAGGTGAGAAGGATCGTAGTTAAGTCCAAAATTTGGAGAAGGAATTGCATCAAACATCTTTTTCCATAACGCCGGAGAATGAGCAAGGTTATTTCCTGCCGGCCATTCATCCCTTGTGAAAAACATCGGACAATTTTCAATGCACACTCTGACATTCCTTTCTTCGGCATACCTTATTACCGGTGGCCACTTCTTCTTGAATGTTTCAAAGTTTTCATCATCATGCTTTGCTGCATCAGCGCCGATAAATGTATTCACTATACCTATATCAAGTTTGGCTGAGGCATCGATCACTTTTTTGATATGTGCTATATAAAAGTCAGATTTTTCTTTGTCCGGATCTAAGGGATTTGGATAATATCCCAGTCCGGAGATTGAAACATTTTTTTCTTTCAGCACTTTCTTTATCCTTCCAGCCTCATTATCATCGAGGGAACTTACGTCTATGTGGGTAACTCCGGCATATTTACGGTTTGCCTGGCCGACCGGCCAGCACATCAATTCAACACATGCAAATCCGTTGTCGGATGCAAATGTAATTACCTCATCAAATGACAGATCACCTAAAATTGCACTTTGAAATCCAAGTCTGAACATAATATTCTTTTTAACCGTTTATTAATCCTAACAACTGCAATTTATAAAAAAAAGCTTTATCGTGGAGCAATACTGAGTTGTACTATAGATTATTTCTGCGATGGATATCTTTCAGGTGCTGATAATCTTTTAAATAATAATTTAATATCAGATTATGTCTATTCCTATTATTTCGTGGTCGTAAATAGCGGGAATCGATACGGTTATTTTATTTTCGAGTTTGTTATATGAAGCTTTTTCTCCCTTTACCAGCAAATGTACATCACCTGCTTGCTGATCGCCCGGCAGGTTAATTGTTACATCTGCACTAACAGGTATGAGCTCCCTGAACGGACCCTTCATCATCATGGGATTGGTGAGGTTCACAAGATGCACTGTCATTGAATTCTCCTGTCTCCATGCTGTTACATCAATTACTCCCGGGCCGGTAACTTCAACGATGCTTTCTTCGTTGAGGGCCCAGCGGATCGTGTTCCTAAGCAGTCTGCCATGGTCAGCGCTCATTATCTGCCAGAAGGTCCTGTCAATATCACCGGGGAAATAGGCCACTCTTCCACTGCCGGTATCTCTCAGGTAAAGCTCTCTGATATCCGTTTCAGGAGTTCTGGGATATACATCTTCCATCGGCAGATCAGGGTAGCCGGGAATCAAAGTTACAGGTGCGGGAAATGATAATCTGGGGATTACCCTGACTCTGTGGACAGTATTAATAATACGGAATGCATCCTCCATCCCTTTTAATACCGGATGAAAACTGTTTGATCCCCTTTCTTTCCTTAAGCGGAGGTAACTGTTTTGCATTGGCCCTTCAATTTCGTTGTCGAAAAAGACACCAAGTATATCTGCAAGTCCGAAATCGTTCCTTCTTATTCCTTTTTCGTCGTAAAGAGAGGTCTCGAAAGTTGCAATAATACTTCCTCCGTTTTCTGTGAATTTACGGATCTGGCTGCACTGTGCATCTGATAGCGCAGCAATATTAGGGAGAATCAGGAGTTTGAACGGTTTCAGATTGTCAATATCGAGTAGGCGGTCGTTAACCATCTCAAAGGGAATACGGTTTTCTATAAGGGCATGGTACATACCAAGGGAATGATCTCCGCTTCTTTGTTGCCATCTTTCATTTCCGTAATTCCTGTTCTGTTCGGAAAAGACCATTCCAATACGTGCCAGGGGTGCAATGTTTTTCAGGTATTTCTCCATACGGAAATGTTCCTGGTATATTTTATCAACTGTATCAAGCCAGCGTCTGTCGTAAAGCACCCCTGAAAATTTTGTGAACCATGGACGCATCCCGTTTGCGGTACCCTCTGCAACCCATACCCGTATTTCAGCTTCGCTCTGAACTGAGTCTTTCCAGCGGTATTGTTCCTCAAAACCCACACTGAATATTCCTCCGAGCGGCTTCATCCCAATGGAGGCACGCAACTCCTTTGCACCTTTTCCGTTTGACCATGGCATGGTAAATCCGCTTCTTGCCTGGTGATCTGTAAACACAATATCTGAGAGCTCTCCTGTAACTACTTTATCAGGAAACCCATTTGGAATAAACCTTGAGAAAGATCTTTCTTTTCTTATTACATCATCCCATAATAACCACAGCTCCTTTAGCCTGTTTGTATTCCACTCGCTGTATTTCTGGTAGATCGGATCGAAACGATCACTCTTCCGTGGCAGGTCTGAACCTGAATAATCCCTGAAATTCCTTCTGCAGTGTTCGCAGTAGCATATCCCATGGCCTGCCCAGCGGTTGGAAAAGATCCCGTCAGGCTGATACCGTTGCATTATTTCCTTGTGGACCTGCGTCATGAATTCGAAGTTGTATGGCCCGAGTGCACACGTTACCCACAGTTCCGGGTTGGCCCAGTGGCGTCGTTTTTCTCCGTTGGATGTTACTGCAATCCAGTCGGGATGTGAGTCGTATACAACCTGTCTTACTGCATGAGGATCAGTACGGGCGATAATTGACATATTCATTCTGCGGCTTCCTTCGACGAGGTAACCAAACGGATCGCTATTTCCTAACCATTTGCTGCGATGGTGAAGTGGAACATCGGTGGGATAATAAGCTACGACCCCTCCGGCGCTTAACGTTGTACCATCTGCATGGATCCGTTTAAAGTAATCAAGCCAGAAATCGGGATCGAACCGGCCCGGATCATTTTCAACCAGTGTAAGCTGTGCCCATCGCATTGGACGGTTGAACCAGGTCTCATCGGCAGGCGGGCTTACAGGGGAAAATGCTGAAGTATCTGAAATAGCATATGTTCCGGCTATAACAGAAGCTGTCTTGATAAAGTTTCTCCTGTCCATACTGGGTTTTTTGTTTCATAAGATAGTGAAAATATCATTTTGCAAGATGAAGTAAGACTGAAATTCAAATTAACATAACATTAACACAGGATTAACCAAATAGTCGCTAAAAATCGTAACATTTACATATTTCCATCGTCTTTATATTGATTAACCTAATTTCTATGTCGTATGGATCACATTGTCTTTCTGGATCATGAAGCAAACGAACTTGAAAATCTGGTAATGGGGAATAAATCAATGATTATCAGGGGAGCCGCTGACAGAACGATACCATTTGGCAAAGTATCCGAAGGTGATATTCTCTTTTTAACAGAACGCCGGGGAGATAATGAAATTACTGCCAGCGGGATCGTCTCAACTGTGATTA
>CAYQBZ010000110.1:0-9024 GCA_964415855.1 uncultured Rikenellaceae bacterium | reverse complement strand
CCTGCAACTCATTCCCCGGGTCCGAATCAGCATCATTTTTAAGAGTTGTCAGATCAACAGAGTTCCCCCCTGCTATTGTAAGCCTGCTATCCTCCGTATTAAAGGAAAGCTGTTGCATATATCCTGAAAGGCTGACAGTATTTCCCCCGGTTATTGAGAGAGTATTCCCGGTAGTGTTTAAATTTAGTTGCTGCTTATCATCCAGAAAACGTGAAAGATCAATCGCTGTTGCATTTACATTTTTATCGATCTTAAGTATATTGTTATTATCCAGGATAAGGTTCTGTATCTGGTTTGGCAAGCCGACACTGTTCCCCCCGAGTATCGACAGTGTATCCCCAATGATTGAGAGCTGGTGTGGGACGCTCAGAGTGGACAGGTTGACAGTATTGCCGCCGGAAATAGAAAGATTATTCCCGTTAAACGAAAGAGTCTGGTCATCTGATGCCGGATCTCCCTGGTCACCTTTAGGACCCTGTGGCCCTGGCTCCAGGGATTTTAATGCATACAAAGCATAGGGTACAGCCAGAAATTTCATAATACCCATTTCCTTATACTCATTCGCGAACTTCACTTCAACCTTCAGGTAATGAATAGCTGCCTCCCATTCTATGAGCGACACCTTATTAAACCTGGCGCTGGCTATAGGCACTCCGTCACCTATGACAATGGAAAAGACACCAAATTTAGAGGTAATAACGTTCTGGTGAATCTCCTGGTAAACCACCTCACCTTCAGGATCTCCTGATATTATTGAGAACCTGATACTTATATTGGTATTTGCCAGTTCTCTTCCAAGATCGTCCCTTGCAACAGCCTGATAGTACATCCCCAGTTGCAAACTCTGTCCAAAACAAATTGAACTTAAGAAAACAAATATCAGTAAAGAATAATACCTCTTCAAATTTCGTAACAACATCGGATTATGAATTACATTTTTTGAATTTTAAAAGTTCGCTGGATCACCTTATCATTACTTAATACCCGCACAAAGTAGAATCCCCTTTTCAAATTACTCATTTCCATCTGCTGTATGTAATTGTAGCTTCCAAAAAAGTCAAGATTTCCTGATTTAATAATTGTACCTGTTATGTCAATAAGCTCAATGGTGTATTTCCTTGGAATCTCTCCAGAAAGGCTAATGTTCACATAATCTGTTGCAGGATTCGGGTAAACATTAACCCCGGTACCTATATGAGGGGTAATGTTTGATACCTTAAATCCAGGCTGCTGAAATCCCTGGGTAAATACATAATCAAAATTGCTGATTATCTCTGTTGCCGTTTCACCTATTGTCTGGGAATAGTATATGTTCCCGCTGGATACTACCCCTCCTGCAGCAACTAACACCTGTTGTGACAAATGCTGTGCGGAGACATTTGCCCCTGTGACAAAAATCAGCACAAGGATAGCTTTATTTAGTCCAGACATTTAATCGATGTAACTTGTGATCCAAAAATAAATAATATTTTGACAAAACAAGCATTTTTGTTGATAAATGTGTTAATAACTTACACTAATTTTATTTACCTATTTTAATAATATGTCCAATCTTTATAGCCCTTTCTTCGAACTGCACTTATATACCCCTGTATTTTAACAGATTACAAAATAAATGCTTAAATCATACCTCTACCACAATCTTACAGAGGCCGGATGTGATGAGGCAGGAAGGGGTTGCCTTGCCGGACCTGTAGTCGCTGCAGCTGTAATTCTTCCAAAAAATTACAAACACGATGTCCTGAACGATTCAAAAAAGCTAAGTGAAAAGCAGAGGGCATTGCTCAAGGACGAGATAATAAAAGCGGCAACAGCATGGAAAGTGGCATTTGTAAGTAACATTGAGATAGATCAAATGAACATCCTCAGAGCTTCTGTAAAAGCCATGCACATAGCCATAGATGGACTTGAAAAGCAGCCCCAGTTCCTTCTCATTGACGGGAACCGCTTCTTCACCTATAAGGATATCGGCCATAAGACTATTGTAAGGGGTGATGGATTATTCTTCTCTATTGCCGCAGCTTCTGTACTGGCAAAAACGTTCCGCGATGAATTCATGCAAAAGATACATCAGGAATTTCCTCATTACGGATGGGATAAGAATAAAGGTTATCCGACATCTATTCACAGGGAAGCCATCCTTAAATATGGTATTACTCCATACCATAGAAAATCATTTAATCTCACAGACACACAAACGAAAATTATATTTTGATTAGCCGGATGAATTTATAAAAGTTATCTTCGCACCTTAATTAAAATAATTTCTGTTTTTAATGTGTGTCAAATGAAAAAAACAATCGCGATATTTTTGATACTGGTTCTCACTGCTGGTTACAAATTAAAGGCTGATGAGGGCATGTGGCTCCTGCCTCTAATAGAGAAACTAAATATTGGCAGGATGACCCAGCTTGGACTTAAACTTTCGGCTGAGGATATTTACAGCCTCAACAAAGCCAGCATAAAAGATGCTATAGTCATTTTCGGTGGAGGCTGTACAGGAGAGATGGTCTCTTCCCAGGGCCTGATCCTTACAAATCACCATTGCGGATATAGTTCAATTCAGTCTCATAGCAGTGTTGAACATGACTACCTGAGCGACGGATTCTGGGCAATGTCTGAAGAGGAGGAACTGCCAAACCCGACCCTGTCAGTAACGTTCCTTTTAAGTATAGAGGATGTAACCGGCCAGGTACTGGCAAATGTTACCGAAGGCATGTCCGAAGATGAACGAAACAGGGTGGTAAACTCTGCCAGGTTAAATATTGAAAGGAAGGCCGAAGAAGGGAACAATTACAGGGTCCAGGTTGCAAGTTTCTATGGAGGGAATTATTTTTACCTCCTGATCTATGAACGATATAATGATGTCCGTCTGGTTGGGGCTCCTCCGTCATCAATAGGTAAATTCGGATCAGATACTGATAACTGGGAGTGGCCCCGTCATACCGGCGACTTCAGTGTGTTCAGGGTCTATTCAGGACCCGACGGGAAACCGGCAAGATACTCAGAAAAGAATATTCCGCTGAAACCAAGGCATTATCTCCCGGTATCGATCCGGGAGCGTAATGAAAATGATTTTGCCATGATACTTGGGTATCCGGGAAGAACAAGCAGGTATATGACCTCCTTTGAAATAAACGAACAGCTTCAGATCATTCACCCCGACAGGATTAAGATAAGAGGCATTAAGCAGGATATCTGGATGAAAGACATGCAGTCTGATGAAAAAATAAATATCCAGTATTCCGACAAATACTTCACCTCATCAAACTATTGGAAATACTCCATAGGACAAAAAGCAGGTCTGGAGAAACTCGAAGTTAAAAAAAGGAAGGAAGAGATAGAGGCCCGGTTTAACAGATGGGTTACCGAGACTCCGGAGAGGAAATCAAAATACGGGGAGGCTCTGAACCTGATCCGTTCGTCTATAGAGGGCAGGGCTGAATTCTATAATGCCCGGCAATACCTTAATGAATGTCTTCAGGGATGCGAAATTCTTCAGATGGAAGATGTCGCATCAGTCCTGCTGCGAGTCCTTAAAATGGATGACAGGCAAAAAGCAGATGTTCTTCTGTCTCAGATAAAATTTGAAGTCCGCGATCTGTACAAAGATTACAACCCCCCGACAGACCGGAAATCCACTAAAGCAATGCTTAAACTTTACAGAGAGGATATACCTGCCCGATTTCATCCCGACTTTTATTCCAATGTTGTAGACAGGAAATATAAAGGCGACATTGATAAGTTCGTGGATGAAATGTTTGAAAAATCAATTTTTGCAAGTGAAGCAACCCTTAATGCCTTCCTTGACAAACCGGTTCTGAAAATCCTTGAATCCGATCCGGCTCATCTTACAGCTGTTTCATTTAGCAGGATATCCTCAGAGGTATCAAGAGAATCAAGCCAGTTCGACGCTGCACTTTCAGAGGGGAGACGACTGTGGATTGCAGCTCTGCTGGAGATGGCGCCTGAAATAATACAGTACCCTGATGCAAACTCTACTATGCGAATGTCGTATGGTACCGTTCAGGATTATGATCCGAGGGATGGTGTTACATATAAATATTATACTACCCTCCAGGGTGTTGTTGATAAATATAAACCAGGCGATTATGAATTCGACCTGCCACAAAGACTTATTGACCTGAATAACAGAAAAGAATTCGGAAGATACGGATCATCAAAGGGATATATGCCGGTCTGTTTTCTTACCACAAATGATATAACTGGCGGAAACTCGGGCAGCCCTGTTATGAACGGGAATGGAGAACTGATAGGCCTTGCATTTGACGGAAACTGGGAATCAATGAGTGGTGACATAGCTTACGAACCTAAGCTCCAGAGAACGATCGCTGTGGATATCAGATATGTACTGTGGATAATTGATATATACGCAGGAGCAAAACATCTCGTCGATGAGATGACAGTGGTTAAGTAAGCTATTCAGGCTTAACAGGTATTTTAATTGTAATTATCTTTGCTTCAAAGTAAATTTTATGCACCTGAGCTTTATTGAGATCTTCGCATCATTTATGGTTCTGTTTGCTATAATTGATATACCCGGGTCAATCCCTATAATCCTTGACATAAAAACCAAAACCGGAGATATTGAACCGGGTAAAACCTCAATTGTGGCTCTTGGGATATTCCTGGCATTCCTGTACATAGGAAATCCTTTGCTTAAAGTATTTGGGATAGATGTATCCTCTTTTGCAATAGCAGGTTCCTTCATTATATTTCTTATTGGAATAGAAATGGTGCTCGGCATTGAGCTATTCAAACATACATCCACCGGGGGCGGATCAATAGTACCGATAGCGTTTCCCCTCATTGCAGGGGCAGGATCAATAACAACAATACTGTCACTAAGGGCTGAGTACAACACTGTCAACATACTAATTGGTCTCATTTTAAATATGATAATTGTTTACTTTGTACTCAGGCTCACGGCATTCTTCGAAAGGATACTCGGCGATACAGGATTGCAGATACTGAAGAAAGTGTTTGGAATAATCCTATTGTCTATTGCAATTAAGCTGTTTATTACCAACACAGGTATAGTACTGCCACATGCAAGGTGAAATAACAATATATACTGATGGCGCTTCAAGTGGTAATCCTGGACCCGGAGGTTATGGGGTGGTTCTTATTTCAGGGAGACACCGTCTTGAAATTTCAGAAGGTTACCGGCTGACGACAAATAACCGTATGGAGCTGATGGCTGTAATAGCCGGGCTTGAAGCATTGAAAAATACAGGAAGTAAAGTAGTCGTTTACACTGACTCCAGGTATGTTGCAGATGCTGTTGAGAAAGGCTGGCTCTTTCAGTGGGAATCAAAAGCATTCCGAAAGAAAAAAAACAGCGATCTTTGGATCAGGTTCCTTAAAGTTTACAGAAAACATAATGTAAGGTTTATCTGGATTAAAGGACACTCTGATAATATAGAAAACGAGAAATGCGACTACCTTGCAGTTAGTGCATCCTCCGGGGTAAACCTGATTGAAGACACAGGGTATACTCCTGAAAATCATGATGATACATTGTTCTGACAATTGCAGGGGCCCAGAAAATTTTGCATGTATTAATTATTTAATGCAATTTTGTGAAAAGGCCTGCAAATGCAACAACTCTATATCAGCCCGACAGACTTGACTCCTGAGGTTCATCTTTCACCTGATGAGAACATTTTTTCAATCAGCGGGATATCATCCCCTGAAGATGTACGGGCAATGTACTATCCAGTCATTGAATGGATTGTAAAATTCATTACCGGTATTATCGAAGGAAAAGACAATCCTTACTCCTCTGAAAATCCACTGGTATTCAAAACAGACCTTCAATACTTCAATTCGTCATCGGCAAAATTCCTCTACGACATCTTTATGGAACTAAAGAGACTTGCTTCTACCGGTACACCAGTTAAAGTTGATTGGTATTATGATGAAGAGGATGTTGACATGAAAGAAGCAGGTTCTGACATCGCAATGCTGGCCGAAATGGAGTTTACGTATATCCCAAAAACTGATAATGTCTGATGAGGGGACAAAAAGAACTCTACGAATGCCTCGAACGACTGTCAATCAATTTTGAATATCACGAACATCCTCCGCTTGCCACGATCAAAGATGCCAGGATTCACTGGAAAGACTACAACTCAGGCCGGTGCAAAAACATCTTTTTCCGGAACCATAAAGGAGACAAGCATTACCTGGTCATACTTGAACACCTCAGACAGCTCAACATAAAAGATCTTGAGAAACGTCTTAAGCAGGGCAAATTAACATTTGCTTCCGATAAAAGGCTTAAGAGTTACCTAGGCTTGGAGCCGGGTTCGGTGTCACCATTCGGACTGATAAATGACACTGATCATCATGTGCATCTGTTTATTGATGAAACACTGGATGAATTTCAACGACTAGCTTTCCATCCAAATATTAACACAGCATCTCTGGTAATTTCAAAAAAAGATTTCATCCGATTTCTGGAACACATGAGCAACACCTACGAGTTTATCAGGCTGTATGATTAAATCAGTTTCCTGTATGTTGAGATCAAATTAATCTGTCCGGACTATTACCCTATTTTTTCAGTCCTTTATAGATAGGTTCATGCCATTCTTCCATCGGTTCATATTTGCTCATGCAGGCCCATCGTATTCCTCTTTTCTGTATCTCCAATACCTGCGGTACGCTGAAATCAGCAGCCACATGACCAAGCGAAGAATAAAAGACCCTGCCGTCACCATAGGCTTTCTTCCAGGTCACCGGAATAACATTTCCTCCTATCCACGGATTGATTTTATCGTTATATGTAGTGGTGGCAAGGACTTTGACATTGGGATCAATATGCATATAATACTGCTCTGAATGCATATCAAAATCTGAAAGTCCTCTTGTTACCGGATCCTTATGATCAACAATATTGACCCGGTAATCAATTACACCTCCCGGATGAGCGACCCACTGACCCCCCACCATGAACTGATACTCTGTATTGTTCCTGAACGAATCTCCAAGCCCTCCGTGCCAGCCGGCCAGACCCACACCGCTCTTAACAGCCGCGAGCAGAGCCCTTTCCTGAGCGCTCTGGATTGTTCCCATGGTCCATGTCTGAATAATCAGATCAAACTCATTCTTCAGGTCTGTATCCACATATACCTGTAAAGTATCTGACACTGTAACCCTTGCATTCTCCGACTCGAGCCATGGTACAAATATATCCCGGCATTTGTCCGGTTCATGACCCATCCATCCACCCCAGACAAACAGTACTTTCTTACCGTTTAACGGTGTTTTGTTCTCCTGGACAGGATTGCCCCGTAATAAAGATGGAGCTGCAATCGCTGTTGCAGCTGCTGCAGCACCTTTTGTGATAAAAGAACGACGTGTAATCATATTACTATTTTTTATTTTAAAGCTAAGATAACTTTTTTTCTTAATTAAATCCGTGCACATGAATAATCTGTCGCAGGCATAACTAATCCGGAAATTCCACCATGTTAATCTTAATTCCTTCTGTTCATTATTTAGATTCATTATTTATTATAATAAACCAGCATCAAATATCATCCTGATTCGTCTTTAAGACTGTAATATCATAAGAAACCCTTGATGAAAAGACTTCTTCTAACAGGCATGGTGATTATCATAGTCATGCCTTCCGTTTTTGGACAAACAACAGAAATAAAACGCTATAAGGCGACTTATATAACAGTAGCACCAGTCATTGATGGTATTGTTGATGATCAGGTATGGCAGGAGGGTGAATGGATCGATGATTTCACACAGTTCGAACCATATAACGGGCAAACACCTACACAGAGAACAAATTTTAACATCCTGTTTGATGATGATAACCTGTATGTAGCTATAAAAGCATTTGACAACAGACCTGACAGTATAGTAAAACGTATGACAAGAAGGGACCAGGTCGACGGAGACATGGCAGGAGTTGTCTTTGACAGTTTCCATGATCTGCGGACAGGATTTTTATTCGGGACCAGCGTGGCCGGAGTCAAATTCGATCAGATGCTTACAAATGATGGCGAAAATGAAGATGATACATGGGATCCCAACTGGTGGGTAAAGACTTCTATAATTGATGAGGGCTGGATAGCTGAAATGAAAATACCTTTCAACCAGCTGCGCTTTGAAAAGAATTCTGATGAGGTATGGGGTCTCGAAGTTTTCCGGACTGTGTACCGGAACGGGGAAATGAGTTTCTGGCAGCATATCCCGGCTGATTCTCCGGGATTGGTACATCTCTTTGGTGAGATGTCGGGCACTGAAAATGTAAAACCACGGAAAATATTTGATATAACTCCATATGGAGTTGCCCGGGCTGAAACATTCAAGACTGAACCGGGGAATCCGTTTCTTAATAAAGGGAAAAGATCGGCAATTAACGGTGGTATTGATGCAAAGATCGGAGTAACAAACAACATGACTCTTGACCTTACCATCAACCCTGATTTCGGACAGGTGGAAGCTGACCCTTCAGTTGTGAACCTTTCTGCATATGAAACCTTCTTTGAAGAGAAAAGACCTTTCTTCATTGAAGGGAATAATATTCTGAGCTTTGGACTGGGTGTTGGTGATGGCGGAATAGGAAATGATAACATGTTTTATTCCAGAAGAATAGGCAGGTCCCCACAGGGAAGTACTTATGACTATTACGGCTACAATGATACACTGGAGGGATATGCAGACAGTCCGATAAACACATCGATAATCGGGGCAGCAAAAATTACCGGGAAGAATAAAAACGGGCTTTCAATAGGATTTCTGGATGCTGTTACTGCTGAAGAGATGGCAGAGATCGATACTGCAGGAAAGCGTTCGTTTCAGACAGTGGAACCGCTGACTAATTACCTTGCTGCCAGGATACAGAAAGACTACAAGGAAGGCAATACAATAATAGGGGGAATGGTTACAATGGTAAACAGGGATATGAAAGATATTGACCTGTTGGGGGAAAATACACGGAACCTCATAAACAGAATCTCCGGATCGGCATTTGTGGGA